>DMTA01000482.1 GCA_003454835.1 Achromobacter sp.
ATCCATGATGATGGCGACGTGCTCGGGGATGTCACGGATATCGGGGACCGCCTGAGTCGAACTGGTTGCCATTAGTGTTTGGGGACTGCGCGCGGCGGACCGGCGAAAAAGACGAATACGGGAAAAAACCTGCGCCGTCGGTTCCATTGCTACGAGGAAATACCGCGAGGCATTGGACGGGACGGCGCATGTGCAACGAAATCCTGACGCCACGTGGACCGCATTGCGGCCCGTCGTGGCGTGCTGGGATTATACGGTCATGATTTCGGCTTCTTTCTGGACGACCATCTTGTCGATGTCAGCAACGGCACGATCGGTCAGCTTCTGGACGTCGTCCTGCGAACGACGCTCATCGTCCTCGGAGATTTCCTTGTCCTTGACCAGCTTCTTGAGCGCTTCGTTGGCTTCGCGGCGCAGGTTCCGCACCGCGATCTTGGCGTCTTCGCCTTCGCTGCGCACGACCTTGGTCAGATCACGGCGGCGCTCTTCGGTCAATGCGGGCATCGGCACGCGGATCGTGTCGCCCATGGAGATGGGGTTCAGACCCAGATCCGACTCGCGGATGGCCTTTTCGATCGGGCCGGCCATGTGCTTTTCGTACGGCTGCAGGCTGATGGTGCGAGCGTCGACCAGGTTCACGTTGGCGACTTGGCCCACCGGCACGGGCGAACCGTAGTATTCGACCTGAACGTGGTCCAGGATGCCGGTGTGGGCGCGGCCCGTGCGGATCTTGGCCAGGTTGGTCTTGAGCGTATCAAGCGACTTGGCCATTCTGGCCTCGGCGGATTTGCGGATTTCTGCTGCGCTCATGGAATTTCCTTTTCTTTTAAACGTGTACCAACGTGCCTTCGTCCTCGCCGCTCACGACTCGCTTGAGCGCGCCGGACTTATTGATCGAAAACACCTTGATCGGCAGTTTCTGGTCGCGGCAGAGCGCGAAGGCGGTGGCGTCCATGACTTCCAGACGGCGGACGATCGCCTCGTCGAAACTGATGCGCGCGTAGCGCGTCGCGGTGGGATCCTTGTTGGGATCCGCGCTATAGATGCCGTCCACCTTGGTGGCCTTCAGCACGATCTCCGCGCCGATCTCGGCGCCGCGCAATGCCGCAGCCGTATCGGTGGTGAAGAAGGGGTTGCCGGTGCCCGCGGCGAAGATCACGACCTTGCCCTCTTCGAGGTAGCGCAACGCCTTCGGCCGGATGTAGGGCTCGACGACCTGATCGATATTCAGCGCGGATTGTACCCGGGTGTCGATACCCTTGTGCTTGAGCGCGTCCTGCAGCGCCAGCGCGTTCATGATGGTGGCCATCATGCCCATGTAGTCGGCGGTGGCGCGGTCCATGCCCTGCGCACCCGGGGCGACGCCGCGGAAGATGTTGCCTCCGCCGATGACGATAGCCAGTTCGACGCCCGTGGCGGCGACTTCAGCGATCTCATCGGTCATACGGACGATGGTGGCGCGATTGATGCCGAATGCATCGTCGCCCATCAGCGCCTCGCCGGAAAGTTTGAGAAGAACCCGTTTGTATGCCCTGCTGCTCATAGGTGATATCCCGAAGAACAATCCGACGAAAGTGTAAGACAAGAATGGGGTTGACCCCCAGCGCCGCCCCGCCAGGCGGGTTGGGCGCCCCCTGAGGCGTCTGCCTTTGGGGGGGCCATGCGGCGAAAAAGGCCGGACTAGAATTTAATCTAGCGCCGGCCTTTAAGCACTACCTAGAGGTCAGGCGGCGCCAGCGGCGGCGGCGGCAACCTCAGCGGCAAAGTCGCTGGTCTTCTTCTCGATACCTTCGCCGACGACGAACAGCACGAACTTGCTGATCGACGCGCCCTTTTCCTTCAGGTGCTGTTCGACCGTGTGCTTGTCGCTCTTGACGAACGGCTGCGACAGCAGCGTGACTTCCTTCAGGAACTTCACGACCGAGCCTTCCACCATCTTGGCGACGATGTCGGCGGGCTTGCCGGATTCAGCGGCCTTCTGCTCGGCAACCGAGCGCTCGGCGGCGATGTCGGCCGGGTTCACGCCGTCGGCGTTCAGGGCCTTGGGCTTGGTGGCGGCGATGTGCATCGCCAGGTCCTTGCCCACTTCTTCGGCGCCGGTGTATTCGACCAGCACGCCGATCTTGCCGCCGTGCACGTAGCTGGCCAGCGAGTTGGCGGTTTCGATGCGCTCGAAGCGGCGGATCGAGATGTTTTCGCCGATCTTGCCGATCAGGGCGGTGCGGGTGGTTTCGACGGTGCCTTCACCGTACGGCAGCGCCGACAGAGCGGCCACGTCGGCCGGATTCTGCGTGGCGACCAGTTCGGCCAGCTTGTTCACGAAGCCGACGAAGTCGTCATTCTTGGCGACGAAGTCGGTTTCGCAGTTGATTTCGATGACGGCGCCCTTCTTGGCGTCGGCGGAGATGAACAGACCGATCAGGCCTTCGGCGGTGACGCGGGCAGCAGCCTTGCTGGCCTTGTTGCCCAGCTTGACGCGCAGGATTTCCTCGGCGCGGGCCAGGTCACCCTCGGCTTCCGTCAGGGCCTTCTTGCATTCCATCATGGGCGCGTCAGTCTTTTCGCGCAGTTCCTTGACCAGGGCAGCGGTAATTTCAGCCATGTTTGCTCCAAATTTTGCTAAGACACGCCCCGGCGGGCCGGGGCTGTGATTTGATTCGATGAGACGCCCGCACGGGGCGGGCCTGGAAGATGGGAGCCCAGCTTCGCAGCGCCGGCGGGGCGGAAACGGGCCAGTTTTGGCACCGCTTCCAGACCTTACCCGCCGGACATGACAACCGGCTTAGGCCTGGTTGTCTTGCACTTCGACGAACTCTTCCTGACCTTCGCCCAGCTCTTCGACCAGACCGTTCAGGTTTTGCTCGCGGCCTTCCAGGACGGCGTCGGCGATGCCCTTGGCGTACAGCGCGATGGCCTTGGCCGAGTCGTCGTTGCCGGGGATGACGTAGTCGATGCCTTCGGGCGAGTGGTTGGTGTCAACCACGGCGACCACGGGGATGCCCAGCGTCTTGGCTTCAGCGATGGCGATCTTGTGGTAGCCGACGTCGATCACGAACATGGCATCGGGCAGACCGTTCATGTCCTTGATGCCGCCGATCGACTTGTTCAGCTTGTCCAGTTCGCGTTGGAACAGCAGGCCTTCCTTCTTGATCATGCGCTCGGCGCCGCCTTCGGCGACAACGGCTTCCATGTCCTTCAGGCGCTTGACCGAGGTCTTGACCGTCTTGAAGTTGGTCAGCATGCCGCCGAGCCAGCGGGCGTCGACGAAGGGCATGCCGCAACGGGCGGCTTCGGCGGCGACCAGCTCGCGAGCAGCGCGCTTCGTGCCGACGAACAGGATGTTGCCACCGCGAGCAGCCAGCTGCTTCACGAACTTGGTGGCTTCCTGGTACTTGTCAACCGTCTTTTCGAGGTTGATGATGTGAATCTTGTTGCGGTGGCCGAAGATGTACTGCGACATCTTGGGGTTCCAGTAACGGGTCTGGTGACCAAAGTGGACACCCGCTTCCAGCATTTCGCGCATCAAAGACATTTAATTCTCCAAGGGTTGGTTTCTTGCGCCGCACCTGCATCAGCATCCTGCTGACACCCTGGGTGGTGTTGCGCGCGATTTCCCGCAAAAACGCGGGATGACAAAGATTTTAACCGGGCCGGCCGATCACTGCCGCAATAACTACGACGCTCCAGGCGAGTTGCCTGTAGCGGCGCGCCTTTAACGACTTCTACTACGCTGCCGCGATAAACCCAGACGGCCGCCACACGACAAGAGACTTGCTTTGCGTCTTTCCGACACTCCAGGAAATTCCTGGAAGTTTCTTCGAGACGCACCCGGAATTGTTTTGTTGGCGGCGAAATCCAGTTCTTCGCAAACGTGGCCGCAAGGCCCCGCCCGCGCATCAGGCCGCTGTGGCAGTTCTTAAGGATCCTTTTCAGGATGCGCTTTTCAGCACAAATTCCGAGAACTTCCAAGAACTTAATCCAGCGCCCATACCGAACCTGCATCGCCGCTCGAAAACACTTCCGGGCTTGCAAGCACACCGCGCCCAGCCAATGTCGGCATTCATGCCCCAAGCTTCATGCCCCAAGCCTCATGCCCCAAGCTTCATGCCCGTAGCGCCTCCAGCCGGATTTCCGTTTGTCGCTCGCTTTCCCCAACAACCAGCAGCCTGCCCGAATTCGCTCCACAACCTTCGCTTGCGGTGAAACTTCAGGGCCTGCCGCGGGATCTTAAGTAAAAACCGCGCGAAACCAGATTTCCTGCCGGGTGTGCGCTAGAACCGCTGCTCAAGAACGTCTGCTCTAGACCTAAGCTCTGGACCCAAAGGCCAGCACCCGCCGGGTTTGGCTGGGAGCCGGGATTTCCCACCCTGACGGATGTTCTTGTCCTGACTCTTCTTGCCGGTAACCCGATTGCTCCCCAAATTTTTAGGGAAGCCTATAATTCTACTATTCTTTCAAGCAGACATTCAAGCGACTCGTCGCAAGCATTCCATGGGCACAATCACCAATCCGGCCGACCTGGCCAAGATGCGCGCCGCCTGCCAGGACGCCGCCAAAGTTCTCGATTTCATCACCCCGCACGTCAAGCCGGGCGTCACCACGGGCGAACTCGACCGCCTGTGCCTGGAATATCTGACCGACGAGCTCAAGGTGAAGTCCGCCACGGTCGGCTACGCGCCCCCGGGCTACCCGCCCTTCCCTGGCGCCATCTGTACCTCGGTCAATCACCAGGTGTGCCACGGCATCCCCGGCGACAAGGTCCTGAAAAACGGGGACTCATTGAACATCGACGTCACCATCATCAAGGATGGCTGGTTCGGCGACACGAGCCGGATGTACGCGGTGGGTGAACAGTCCATCCTGTCCCGGCGCCTGTCCGACATCACGTTCGAGTGCATGTGGAAAGGCATCCAGCAGGTCAAGAACGGCGCCACGCTGGGCGACATCGGCAACGCGATCCAGAAGCACGCCGAATCGAACGGCTTCTCGGTGGTGCGCGAATTCTGCGGCCACGGCATCGGCGAGCGCTTCCATGAAGACCCGCAGGTGCTGCACTACGGCAAGCCCGGCACGGGCGTGAAGCTGGTGACCGGCATGCTGTTCACCATCGAGCCCATGATCAATGCCGGACGCCGGGAAATCCGGCAACTGGCCGATGGCTGGACGGTCGTCACCCGCGACCACAGCCTGTCCGCGCAATGGGAACACGCCGTCTGCGTGACGGAAACGGGCTACGAGGTCCTGACCCTCTCGCCCGGCATGCCTCAGCCGCCCGCGTTCATCACCGAACCCATCGTCATTCCCGCCGTCTGAAGACCCGCAGCCACCCATGACCGCCGAAATCCTTACCCAGCTGCGCGAACGCATCCAGGAATCCCGGCGGGCCGCGGTGGCCCAGTTCCGGGAACACGAACGGCCAGACATCCTGCTGACCGAACTGCGCCGCATCGTGGACGCCGCGCTGCGGGATCTGGTCAAGCATTGCCCCCTGCCGATCGGCGCCACGCTGGCCGCCGTGGGCGGTTATGGACGTGGCGAGCTCTACCCCCATTCCGACGTCGACCTGCTGATCCTGCTGCCGCACGCGCCGACGCCCGACGAAGAATCCGCGATCGAAAAGCTGGTGGCATCGCTGTGGGATCTGGGCCTGGAGCCCGGCCACAGCGTGCGCACCATCGAGGATTGCGAGCGCGAGGCGGACGCGGACATCACCGTGGAGACCGCGCTGCTGGAATCGCGCTGGCTGGCCGGCAGCCGTGTGCTGATGCGCAAATTCGATGCCGCGACCAAGTCCCGGCTGGATCCGCAGGCGTTTTTTCTGGCCAAGCGCGTCGAAATGCAGCAGCGCCATGCGCGCTACCACGACACGCCGTACGCGCTGGAGCCCAATTGCAAGGAATCGCCTGGCGGCTTGCGCGATCTGCAGGTGATTCTGTGGATGGCGCGCGCTGCCGGCTTTGGCAACAACTGGCGCTCGGTGGCGCAGGCGGGGCTGCTGACCTCGTCCGAGGCGCGCGATCTGCGCAAAGCCGAACAGGCCTTCAAGCGCCTGCGCATTGAACTGCATCTGCTCGCCAACCGGCGCGAAGACCGGGTGCTGTTCGACCTGCAGCCCGCGCTGGCCGAGGTCTACGGGATCCACGCCACCGCCACGCGTCGCGGCAGCGAACTGCTGATGCAGCGCTACTACTGGGCGGCGCGACTCGTGACGCAGCTGAACGGCATCCTGGTGCAGAACATCGAGGAACGGCTGTTTCCGCGCCCCGACAGCGACGCGCGCGACATCGACGACGATTTCCGCAATCTGCGCGACCGCCTGGACATCATTCGGGACGATGGTTTCGAGCGCAATCCCACCTTGTTGCTGCGCGCCTTCCTGGTGATGCAGCAGCACCCCGAGCTGACCGGCATGTCGGCCCGCACGCTGCGCGCGATCTGGCATTCACGCCATCGCATCGACGCGCAATTCCGCCGCAACCCGGTCAACCGCAAGCTGTTCCTGCAGATCCTGCAGCAGCCGCGCGGCATCGTGCACGAACTGCGGCGCATGACCATGCTGAACATCCTGCCGCGTTATCTGCCGGTGTTCCGCCGCATCGTCGGCCAGATGCAGCACGACCTCTTCCACGCCTATACGGTGGACCAGCACACGCTGGCGGTGGTGCGCAATCTGCGCCGCTTCACCATGCCCGAGCACGCGCAGGAATACCCGCTGGCCAGCCAGCTGATCGCGGGCCTGGACCGGCACTGGCTGCTGTACGTGGCGGCACTGTTTCACGACATCGCCAAAGGCCGCGGCGGCGATCATTCCGAGCTGGGCGCGCGCGAGGTGCGCAAATTCGCGGCCGAACATGGCATGGAACCGGAGGACGCGAAGCTCGTCGAGTTTCTGGTGCGTCAGCATCTGCTGATGTCGGCGGTGGCGCAAAAGCGCGACCTGTCCGACCCGGACGTCGTGCGGGAATTCGCGGCCACGGTCAAGGACGAGCGCCATCTGACCGCGCTGTATCTGCTGACGGTGGCCGACATTCGCGGCACCAGCCCCAAGGTCTGGAACGCCTGGAAAGGCAAGCTGCTGGAAGATCTGTACAAGCTGACGCTGGCAGCGCTGGGCGGCGCCCATGCCGACGCCCACACCGTGCTGGCCGAACGCAAGGAAGAAGCTGCGCGGCTGACCCGGCTGGCCGGCCTGCGCGACGATGCGCGCGAAGCGTTCTGGAATCAGCTGGATGTGGCGTATTTCCTGCGCCATGATGCCTCTGATATCGCCTGGCACACGCGCCACCTGTATCACCAAGTCGCACCCGCCAAAGCCGTGGTCAAGGCACGCCCCACCGAACAGGGCGAGGGCCTGCAGATCATGGTCTATACGCGCGACGCGCCCGACCTGTTCGTCGCGATCTGCGGCTATTTCGACGCCAAGTCCCTGTCCATTCAGGACGCGCGCATCCACACGACCCGCCATGGCTGGGCGCTGGACAGCTTCATCGTCCTGCTGCCCGAGGGCGCGAGCGACCTGCGCGCGCAGGCCACACTGGTCGAACACGAACTGGCCGAACGCCTGAAGGACCCGCAGGCGGCCGCGCAGGCCCAGCCCGGCCGA
>DMTA01000065.1 GCA_003454835.1 Achromobacter sp.
CCCGCAGCCGCTCGACCTGCTGGGTCCGCCGGCGCTGTTCCGCTTTGGCACCTTCCGCGCCTGGATGGATGCCCTGCGCGACACGCCGGCCGCCGTCAATGTGATTCCGCTGGTGGGTCACACCACCCTGCGCGTCGCTGCCATGGACGACACCTCGCGCGCGGCCAACGACGCGGAACGCGCCGCCATGCGCGACCTGATGCAGGAAGCCCTGGACGCCGGCGCGTTCGGCGTATCGACCGGCACTTTCTATCCGCCGGCCAGCGCCGCGCCCACGGACGAGATCATCGATGTGTGCCAGCCGCTGCGCGGCCGCGCCGGCATCTACGCCACGCACCTTCGCGACGAGGCCGACCACATCGTGCCCGCCATGGAAGAGGCGCTGCTCATCGGCCGCGAAACCGAATCCCGCGTGGTGTTCTCGCATCACAAGCTGGCGGGCGAACGCAATCACGGCCGCACCCGCGAAACGCTGGACCTCATCAGCCGCGCCGCAGCCGCGCAGCCGGTCTGCCTGGACTGCCATCCCTATCCGGCCACCTCGACCATGCTGCGGCTGGACCGCGCGCGGCTCGCCAACCGCACGATGATTACGTGGTCCACCGGCTACCCGGAGGCCACGGGCCGTGACTTCAGCGACGTGATGGCCGAACTGGGCCTGGACGACGAAGCCGCGGTTGCCCGGCTGGCCCCGGCAGGCGCCATCTATTTCCTGATGGACCCGGCCGACGTCAAACGCATATTCGCCCATCCGCTGACCATGGTCGGTTCGGACGGCCTGCCCTTCGACCCGCATCCGCACCCGCGCCAATGGGGTACGTTCACCAACGTGCTGCGCACCATGGTGCGCGAGCAGAACCTGCTGTCGCTCGAGTCCGCCATCCACAAGATGACCGGATTGGCAGCGGCCCAGTACGGCGTCGCCGGGCGCGGCCTGCTCCGGGAGGGGTATCATGCTGACCTGGTGCTGTTCGATCCCGCCACCGTCACCGACATGGCCACGTTTTCAGCGCCCATTCAGGCAAGCCGGGGCATCCACGCCGTGTGGGTCAACGGCAGGCAGGTCTGGGACGGGGAACGAACCGGCACCGAACGCCCGGGCCATGTCCTGACGCCCGGCGATGCATGAGCACGGAGTACATAAAGTGAAGACGTTTTCCCAGGGCTGCTACCTGGGTGTATTGGGCGGAATGGGGCCCATGGCCGGCGCGGCCTTTGCCCTCCGCCTGGCGGCGCTGACGCCCGCCACGGTTGACCAGCAACACATCCCCACCCTGCTGCGCAACGATCCCCGCATTCCCGACCGGTCCAGCGCCTACATGGCCGGCGGCGAAAGTCCCCTGCCCCACATGGTCGGCGGCGTGCGCTTCCTGGAACAGGCCGGCGCCCAGCTCATCGCCATTCCGTGCAACACCGCTCACTTGTGGTTTGACGAGATCGCCGCGTCCACGCAACTGCCGGTGCTGCACATCATCGAAGCGGTCATCGAAGACCTGCGCCGGCTCGGCCTGCCCAGCGGCCGCATCGGCCTGATGGGCACCGCCGCGACGCTCAAGCTCGGCCTTTACCAGCGCCACCTCGAAGCCCAAGGCTACGAGTGCATCGTGCCCGACGATGACGAAGTCGAACGCTTCTGCATGGGCTCGATCCGAGCGGTCAAGGGCAACCAGCTTGAAGACGCCTTCGCGCCCGCCGCCGAATGCATCGCGCGCCTGAAGGCCCGCGGCGCCGACGCCGTGGTGCTGGGCTGCACGGAACTGCCCCTGGCCGTCCCGCACGCCCTGCGCCCCAGCCTGGGCGTGACCATCACCGACTCCATCGACGCCCTCGCCCGCGCCGCCATCGCGCACTACCAGGCAGACCAGCCCGCAGAACGCATCGCGGCATAGCAAAAAAAAGGCGCATCTTTCGATGCGCCCACTTCCTTCGCGGGGAAGAGGTCAACCGCCCAGGTACGCCTTGCGGACCTTGTCGTTGACCAGCAGGTTGGCGCCGGTGTCCTGCAGAACCACGCGGCCGTTTTCCAGCACGTAGCCGCGGTCCGCCACGCCCAGCGCCTTGTTGGCATTCTGCTCGACCAGGAACACGGTCACGCCCTGCTCCCGGATTTCGCGGATGATGTCGAAAATCTGGGCGATCACCAGCGGGGCGAGGCCCAGCGTCGGCTCGTCCAGCAGCAAGAGGCGCGGCCGGGTCATCAGGGCGCGGCCGATGGCCAGCATCTGCTGTTCGCCGCCCGACATCAGGCCCGCGCGCTGGCTGGCGCGTTCCTTCAGACGCGGGAACAGACCGTAGACGTGGTCAATCCCCGCCTCGATTTCGTCGCGCTTGGAAAAGAAACCGCCCATCATCAGGTTCTCGGCGACCGTCAGATCCTTGAACACGCGCCGGCCTTCAGGCGAAATGGCGATGCCACTGCGCATGATGTGGTGCGTGTCCTTGTTCGTGATGTCTTCGCCTTCGAACGTGATCTTGCCTTCGCGCGCCCGCGGATTGCCGCAGACCGTCATCAGCAGCGTCGTCTTGCCCGCGCCGTTCGCGCCGATCAGCGTGACGATCTCGCCCTGATTGACGTCCACGGACACGCCGTTCAGCGCCTGGATCGCGCCATAGTACGTGTGTATGTTTTCCAGCTTCAGCATCATTCCTCCCCCAGGTACGCCTTGATGACGCGCTCGTCGTTGCGCACCTGCTCGGGGGTGCCGGTCGTGATGGGCTTGCCGTGTTCCATGACCAGAATGCGGTCCGAAATGCCCATGATCAGGCTCATGTCATGCTCGATCAGCAGCACGGCCACGCCGAATTCGCGGCGAAGCTGGTCGATGAGCGATTGCAGATCGCGCTTTTCCTGAGGATTCAGGCCGGCCGCGGGCTCGTCCAGCATCAGCAGGCGCGGCTTGGTGATCATGCAGCGCGCGATCTCCAGGCGCCGCTGGTGGCCATAGGCCAGATTGCCGGCTTCGCGGTTGGCGAACTCGCGCAGGCCCATGAAATCCAGCCACTGCGCCGCGCGCGACAGCGCCTCGGATTCGGACTGGCGGTAGCCCTTTGTCTTGAGCAGGCCGGGCAGCAGGCGCGATTCCACTTGCGTATGCTGCGCGACCAGCAGGTTTTCCAGCACCGTCAGCTGCTTGAACAGGCGCACGTTCTGGAACGTGCGCACCAGTCCGTGGCGCGCCACCTTGTGGCTGGCAAGACCCGTGATGGGCTTGCCGTCCATGACGATCTCGCCTGCGGTCGGCGCGTAGAAGCCGCCCACGCAGTTGAACACGGTGGTCTTGCCAGCCCCGTTCGGGCCGATGATGGCGAAGACCTCGTCGGACATGACCTCGAAACCCACGCTGTCGACGGCCAACAGGCCGCCGAACCGCATGGTCAGGCCGGATACTTTCAGCAATGCCTCGCTCATTTAGCCAGCTCCACGTGGGGACGCTTCATGGGCAACAACCCCTGCGGACGCCACATCATCATCAACACCATCACCAGACCGAACATCAGCATCCGGTACTCGGCGAATTCGCGCGCCAGTTCGGGCAGCACGGTCAGCAGGATGGCAGCGAGGATCACACCCACCTGCGAACCCATGCCGCCCAGCACCACGATGGCCAGGATCAGCGCGGACTCGATGAACGTGAAGGACTCCGGATTCACCATGCCCTGGCGCGCCGCGAAGAACGCGCCGCCAAAGCCGGCGAACATGGCGCCCAGCGTGAACGCGGACAGCTTGATGCGCGTGGGATTCAGGCCCAGCGAACGGCAGGCGATCTCGTCCTCGCGCAGCGCCTCCCAGGCGCGGCCGACCGGCATGCGGATCAGGCGCGTGGACACGAACAGCGTCAGCAGCGCCAGCAGCAGCGCCATCATGTACAGGTAGATCACCATGTCCTGGTTCTGGAACGTCAGGCCAAAGAAATCATGGAACGTCGTTCCGCCCTCGGTGCTGGGACGGCGCGTCATCTCCAGGCCGAAAAACGTGGGCTTCGGGATCCCCGAAATGCCGTCCGGACCGCCAGTCATCTTGTTCAGGTTGATGAGCAGCAGGCGGATGATTTCGCCGAAGCCCAGCGTCACGATGGCCAGGTAGTCGCCGCGCAATCGCAACACCGGAAAGCCCAGCACGAAGCCGAACAGCGCCGACATCGCACCGGCAAACGGCAGCGCTTCCCAGAAGCTCCAGCCGCCCCAGTGATAGAGCAATGCATAGGTGTAGGCGCCGACGGCGTAAAAGCCCACGAAGCCCAGATCCAGCAGCCCGGCAAAACCCACCACGATGTTCAGGCCCAGGCCCAGCATCACGTAGATCAGCACCAGCGTGGCAATGTCCACCGAACTGCGCCCCGCGAAGAACGGCCAGATCACCGCAACGGCAAGCAACAGCAGCATCAGCGGCTTGTGGTTGCGGGCCGGCGCCGACGACAGCGTCGGCAGGCTGGTCTTGAGCTTCTTGAACGGAATGGCGAGCCACGGCCGCAGCATCTGGAACACGAACACCACCGCCGCGGCCAGCGCCACCAGCGACCAGTTCGACTCCATCGACGTGCGCGCACCCTGGCGGATGAGCTGCAGGCCGAAGACCGGGGTGACGATGACCGCCGTCAGCACGGCCGCCATCGTGGCGTTTTTGAGATTGTTGGTCGACATCAGACTTTTTCCACCTCAGGTTTGCCCAGCAGCCCGGTGGGACGGAACAGCAGAATCAGGACCAGCAGCGAGAACGCCACGATGTCCTTGTACTGCGACGATATGTAGGCAGCCGCAAAGGTTTCCGCCAGGCCCAGCAGCACGCCGCCCAGCATCGCGCCGGGGATGCTGCCGATGCCGCCCAGCACCGCGGCGGTGAAGGCCTTGATGCCGGCCAGGAAGCCGATGAAGGGATTGAGCTTGCCGATGGTGATGGCGATCAGCACGCCGCCCACCGCCGCCAGGATCGCGCCCATCACGAACGTGAACGAGATCACGCGGTTGGTGTCGATGCCCAGCAGGTTGGCCATGTGCATGTCCTGCGAGCAGGCGCGCGATGCGCGGCCCATGCGGGAATACTTGATGAACAGCGTCAGCGCGATCATCAGCACCACCGTCACCACGATGATCATGAGCCGCGAGTACGGCACCGTCACGTCGAAGTCCGAGCCCATGTGGAACTGCACGGCGCCCGACACCAGCGAGGGCACGGCCATGTCGCGCGCGCCCTGGCCGAGGGCCACCCAGTTCTGCAGGAAGATCGACATCCCGATGGCGGAGATCAGCGCCACCAGACGGGGGCTGCCGCGCACCGGCCGGTACGCCACGCGTTCGACCGAAAAGCCGTAGATGCCGGTCACCGTGATGGCCACGAGCAGCATGGCCGCGATGATGAAGGGGGTCGGCAATCCGCTGTTGGTGCCGATCGCCGTCAAGGTGACCAGGCCCACATAGGCGCCGATCATATAGATTTCGCCGTGGGCGAAATTGATCATACCGATGATGCCGTAGACCATTGTGTAGCCGATGGCAATCAGCGCGTAGATCGCTCCCAGGGACAATCCGTTGAAGAATTGCTGGGTAAGTTGGGGTATGAGGTCGGACATGATTCCATTGCTCCAAATAGTTCCGGCTCCGGTAGTGAGACCCGGAGCCGGAAACCTGGGCGTATTTTATAAGGGCCTGCCGGCGCCGCCTTGCCGGCCGCACAGCGCTTTTGGCGCATCGCTACGCGGATTACAGCAAGACGGAGACAGCAGGCCCTACACGCCGGCAACACGCCGGCGGGATCGCGAGTTTACAGCTGGGTCTTCTTTCCGTCCTTGTCCCACTTATAGACGGCGAACTCAAAGTCCTTCAGATCGCCCTTGGCATCGTATTCGACCTTGCCGATGCCGGTGTTGAACGTGGTCTTGTGCATGTAGTCGGCGACCTTGGCCGGATCTTCGCCGACAGCGTTGATGCTGTCCGCCAGGATCTGGACCGCGGCGTAGGCCGGCATCTGGAAGGCGCCGTCCGGATCGCGCTTGGCGTCCTTGAAGGCCTTGACGATGCTTTCGTTGCCCGGCAGCTTGGTGAAGTCGGCCGGCAGCGTGACCAGCAGGCCGTCGATGGCCGGACCGGCGATCGCCACCAGATCCTGGTTGGCCGTGCCTTCCGGACCCATGAACTGGACCTTCAGGCCCTGTTCACGCGCCTGGCGCAGCAGCAGGCCCAGCTCGGGGTGGTAGCCGCCGAAGTAGACCAGGTCCACGCCCGAGGACTTCAGTTTGGTGATGATGGCCGAGTAGTCGCTGTCGCCGACATTGATGCCTTCAAACAGTGCGACGTTGACCTTTTCCTTGGCCAGCGCGTCCTTGACCTGCGTGGCGACGCCCGAGCCGTAGGTCTGCTTGTCGTGCAGCACGGCAACCTTCTGGGGCTTCAAGGTCTTGGCGATGTAGCCCGCGGCGTACGGACCCTGCTGGTCGTCGCGGCCGATCGTGCGGAAGAAGAAGTGCGGCTTGATCGTGTCGGTGACCAGCGGCGACGTCGCGCCCGGGGTGATGCCGACGATGCCCTCTTCCTCGTAGACCTTCACGGCGGCGACCGTGACGCCCGAGCACGCATGGGCCACGGCGAACTTGGCGCCGGAGTTGACCACGCGGTTGGCGGCGGGCACGGCTTGCTTGGGTTCGCAGCCGTCGTCGATCAGGATCGGCTCGAGCTTCTTGCCCTTGACGCCGCCCTTGGCGTTGATGGTCTCGATGGCGGTCAGCGCGCCGGCTTGAATTTGGTCGCCGTATTGCGTGTTGGGACCGGTCATGGGCTGGGGAATGCCGATCTTGATCGTGTCGGCGGCGTGCGCGGCGCCAGCCAAGGCAAGTGCCCCAAGCGCCATGGCTACCGGGGTAAGGCGATTCAGAAACTTCATGCGGAGTTCTCCAGCGAGGTTTTGAGCGGCTCTGTCCAACACGGTTTATCGGGAGAGTACCCCTACGTCCGCATTGCCCGTCGCCGGCTTCTTGGGCAAAAACACGGTGTGGCCGGTATTCTGAAAGCAAGCCGTCATACTGTCACTGCGTGTAATCCCCAATATTTCAATCGGGGCTTTAATTCGTGACGGATAGGCCGCCTAGTGCCGTGAATTCGTTGGAGAAATCGCAATTCCGGCTGCGTTGTCTGCTGGCGTTTTTCCGGGTTTTATGGTTGAGCAATTAATACGAACTCGGATTAATACGGCGTTTAATCTCGCATTTAAATACAGTGCTTACGCAGGACTTACTGCGCGCCGTTGGAAGGCCGAAGAAATGCCGCAGAAATGCCCCTCGAATAATATTCGGCAAATTAATGAAAAACGCGCGCCCGGCTGAGTTCAGCATCGGACGCGCGCATTCATTGCGCCGCGAAGGCGAGTTCGGGTTGGGCTTCGGCTAGGCGTTGGCGGGCTTTGCCAGGTTCCACATCAGGGCGCGGAACGGCGCCAGCATGCTGATATTGACGACCAGCTTGATCGCCAGATCGCCCAGCATCCACGTAACCCACGGCGCGCCCGTGGCGGCAAATGCCACGCTGAAGAACACCGCCGTATCCAAAATGGCGCCCAGCACGCCGGACGCCAGCGGCGCGCGCCACCAGCGTTGGTCGCGCAGTCGGTCGAACACCTGGATGTCGACGAGCTGCGCACATATATAAGCCAGTCCCGACGCCAACGCGATACGCGGCGATGCCACCCAGACCGATACCGCCAGCGCGGCGGCAAAGCCGAACCACACCACGCGGCGGGCGGCGGCCGGGCCGAAACGCCGGTTGAGCACATCGGTGACCAGGAAAGCCACCGGATACGACAGCCCGCCCCATGTCAGCCAGTCATTGAGCGGCACCTGGACCAGGATATTGGAGCCGACCACAACGGCCAGCATGCATAGCACCGAAACGCCGAACTGCAGGCGCGTCATGGCAGGAAAGCGCACGGGGGACAGCTTCATTTGCGACCCGCCTCAATCGCGCCGCCTGCCCGGCCGGCGGTCGCCATGCGGGTCGTCTTCGCGTCAACGCGCGGCGTCTGACGTCTCCAAGCCACAACATCTTCGATGTTCCGTGTTGCGCCGGCGAACAGCCAGCCAGCGTGCGCGCGCGGGGCGCCGGAGATCCCCACACCGGCCGTCTGACGGCCCTGCCCGGCACGACGCGCTTGCTCGTTTATGTCAATGACATGAACGTCCCGCACGGCGCATACTCTGGCAGCCGCGCGCAGGGCAGTCGCAGGCGTCCGTCGGCCCGCGCCGATGAACGCAATCGAAAGTTCGTTTTCCATAGGCTGCGATTGTAAACGGTCGACTCCCCCTGGCCGGCGCGGCGAAATGTTCGTTCGCGCCTGAAACGCGCAATTTGACAGGCGCAGGGAGTGATGTGAAAGTCACGGTTTTGTCACAAACAATTCATAAGGTGTCGTGTTTCATGCGGCCGGACAACCCGTTCGCAACACGCCCAACTGGAGAACCCTTTATGCGATCCCATCGTATTGCACTGACCTTTGCCGCCATCATGACGGCTTTCGCCGGCGCTTCCGCGCAAGCAGCCACCGAGATCCAGTTCTGGCATTCGATGGAAGGCGCCCTGGGCGACCGCGTCAACGGCCTGGTCGAGGAATTCAACAAGCAAAACCCCGACTACCAAGTCAAGGCCATCTACAAGGGCAATTACGGTGAATCCATGAACGCCGGCATCGCCGCGTTCCGCGCCGGCAACGCGCCGGACATCCTGCAGGTCTTCGAAGTCGGCACCGCCACCATGATGTACGCCAAGGGCGCCATCAAGCCGGTGCAGCAGATGTCCGAAGAAGCCGGCAACCCGATCGACCCCAAGGAATTCATCGGCGCAGTGGCCGGCTACTACTCGTCGGCCGACGGCAAGCTGGTGTCCATGCCCTTCAACAGCTCGACCGTCGTTTTCTACTACAACAAGGACGCCTTCAAGAAGGCCGGCCTTGACGCCGACAATCCCCCCAAGACCTGGGAAGAACTGGCCGCCGCCGGCCAGAAGCTGAAGGCCGCTGGCCAGGAATGCGGCTACACCACGTCGTGGCCGTCCTGGACCCAGCTCGAAACCTTCTCGGCCTGGCACAACGTGCCGTACGCCACCAAGGACAACGGTTTCGGCGGTCTGGATGCGCGCATCGCCATCAACACCCCGCTGCACGTGCGTCACCTCGAAAACCTGGCCAAGCTCGGCAAGGAAGGCATCTTCATGTACGGCGGCCGCGGCGACGAGCCGAACTCGCTGTTCATCAGCGGCAAGTGCGCCATGATCACCGGCTCGTCCGGCCTGCGCGCCAACATCGCCAAGAACGCCAAGTTCGAGTTCGGCACGTCCACGCTGCCCTACTACGCCGACGTGCAGGGCGCGCCGCAGAACACCATCATCGGCGGCGCCTCGCTGTGGGTCTTCGCCAACAAGAAGCCCGAAACCTACAAGGGCGTGACCGCGTTCTTCAAGTTCCTGGCCAGCCCCGAAATCGCCGCCCGCTGGCACCAGCAGACCGGCTACGTGCCCGTCACCAAGGCCGCCTACGAGCTGACCAAGAAGGAAGGCTTCTACGACAAGAACCCGGGCACCGAAGTCGGCGTCAAGCAACTCAACGTCGAAACCACCGCCCAATCGCGCGGCCTGCGCCTTGGCTTCCTGCCCCAGATCCGCGAAATCGAGGACGCTGAAATCGAACGCATCGTCTCGGGCAAGGTTGCTCCGAAGGACGGCGCCGAGAACATCGTCAAGCGCGGCAACGAGCTGCTGGAAAAGTTCGAGAAGAGTGTAAAGTAACGCCCTTTCGCGCGACTTGACCGTCGCCTTGTCAATCGGCATTTTCCATGTTGCGACAAGGACATACGAGGCTTAAAGCCCTGGTTTTTCAGGGGCTTTAAGCCTATCGTGCTTTTTATGAGTGCCGGTGCTTTCGGGCTCCGGGCGCCTCGCGCGGCATGCGCGCTGGCGGTTTCAGGCGGCGGTTATTTCAACCGCCGCTTTTCTGTACCTTGGGTTCCCCCTATGGAAAAACGCGTTGTATTCGGGCACAAGACCTTGCCCTATCTGCTGCTCCTGCCGCAGCTGATCATTACCGTGGTGTTCTTCTTCCTGCCCGCCGGACAAGCCATGTGGCAGTCCATGCGTCTTGAAGATCCCTTCGGTCTGTCCTCGCAGTTCGTCGGCCTGGACAACTTCATGGATCTGTTCTCGCAACAGAGCTACCTCGATTCTTTCCGCGTCACCGCCGTGTTCTCGGTGCTGGTGGCCGGTGTTGGCCTTGGCGTGTCGCTGGTGCTGGCCGTGATGGCCGACCGCGTGATCCGCGGCGCCGGCCTGTACAAGACCCTGCTGATCTGGCCGTATGCCGTGGCGCCTGCCGTCGTCGGCGTGCTGTGGCTGTTCCTGTTCTCGCCTTCGGTCGGCATCCTGGCCGTGGCCCTGCGCAAATCGGGCGTGGACTGGAACCCCCGCCTGGACGGCAACCAGGCGATGACCCTGGTGATCATCGCCGCCGTCTGGAAGCAGGTGTCGTACAACTTCCTGTTCTTCCTGGCCGGCCTGCAATCGATTCCGCGCTCGCTCATCGAAGCCGCCGCGATCGACGGCGCCAGCCCCGCACGCCGCTTCTGGACCATCGTCTTCCCGCTGCTGTCGCCCACCACGTTCTTCCTGCTGGTGGTCAACATCATCTACGCCTTCTTCGACACGTTCGCCGTGATCGATACGACGACGCAAGGCGGTCCGGGCACGTCGACCTCCATCCTGGTCTACAAGGTGTACAGCGACGGCTTCCGCGGCCTGGACCTCGGCTCGTCCGCCGCTCAGTCCGTCGTCCTGATGTTCATTGTGGTTGCCTTGACGGTCGTACAGTTCCGGTACGTCGACCGCAAAGTGCAGTATTGATTTTGTCCGAGGCTGATAACAATGGTTGAACGCCGTCCCTGGCTGGATATTCTGGCCCACGTCATTCTGCTCTGCGGCGTGGCGATGGTGGCATTTCCGCTCTACGTCACTTTCGTCGCGTCCACCCAGACCGCGCAGGAAGTCGCTCAAGCGCCGATGTCCCTGATTCCCGGTCCGCATTTCGTGGACAACTACATGCAGGCGCTTTTCGGCGGTTCGTCGGGCGGTTCGTCGGGCGCGCCCGTCGGCCGCATGATGTACGTGAGCCTGATCATGGCGCTGGCGATCTCGATCGGCAAGATCGCGATCTCGCTGCTGTCGGCTTTTGCGGTCGTGTACTTCCGCTTTCCGGGCCGCATGTTCTTTTTCTGGATGATCTTCGTCACGCTTATGCTGCCGGTCGAAGTCCGCATCGCGCCCACCTACAAGGTCGTGGCCGACCTGGGCCTGCTCAACAGCTATGCCGGCCTGACCCTGCCGCTGATCGCGTCCGCCACGGCCACGTTCCTGTTCCGCCAGTTCTTCCTGACGGTGCCGGACGAGCTGATCGAGGCCGCGCGCATCGATGGCGCGGGCCCCGTGCGCTTCTTCTTTGACGTCCTGCTGCCCTTGTCCAAGACCAGCATCGCCGCCCTGTTCGTGATCCAGTTCATCTACGGCTGGAACCAATACCTGTGGCCCCTGCTGGTTACCACGCAGGAAGACATGTACCCCGTCGTCATCGGCATCAAGCGGATGATCAGCGGCGGCGACAGCGTGACCGAATGGAACATCACCATGGCCACCGCCATGCTCGCGATGATCCCGCCGGCGCTGGTCGTCATCCTGATGCAGAAATGGTTCGTCAAGGGTCTGGTCGACACTGAGAAGTGATTCCACCCCGCCCGCGCCCACCCGAACACGACTCTGAACACGAATAACTCATGGCTACTCTCAGCTTTCGCAACGTCAAGAAAACCTATGCCGGCAACGTGCCGGTCATCCACGGCATCGACATGGACGTCAAGGACGGTGAATTCATCGTCATCGTCGGCCCGTCGGGCTGCGGCAAGTCCACGCTGATGCGCATGGTCGCCGGCCTGGAAACCGTGACCAGCGGCGACATCGTCATCGACGACAAGGTCGTCAACACCCTGGAACCCGCCGAGCGCGACATCGCCATGGTGTTCCAGAACTACGCGCTCTACCCGCACATGACCGTGTTCGAGAACATGGCCTATGGCTTGAAGATCCGCAAGTTCTCCAAGGACGAGATCAAAAAGCGCGTCGACATTGCCGCGCAGATTCTGGAACTGGGCCACCTCCTGGACCGCCGTCCGCGCGCGCTTTCGGGTGGCCAGCGCCAGCGCGTCGCGATGGGCCGCGCCATCGTGCGTGAACCCAAGGTATTCCTGTTCGACGAGCCGCTGTCCAACCTGGACGCCAAGCTGCGCGTGGCGATGCGTCTGGAAATCATGAAGCTGCATCGCCGCCTGGGCACGACCAGCCTGTATGTGACGCACGATCAGGTCGAGGCCATGACGCTCGCGCATCGCATGATCGTCATGTACCAGGGCGTGCCCGAGCAGATCGGCACCCCGATGGAAGTGTTTGAAAAGCCCGCCTCGACATTCGTCGCCGGCTTCATCGGCTCGCCCCCGATGAACCTGATGGAAGTCCAGGTGGCTGGCGACGGCACGGTACAAACCGCCGACGGCAACCACCTCGAAATCTCGCCGCTGCAGGTGCCTTCGCAGGTGCGCGGCCGCAAGGTCATCATGGGTATGCGTCCCGAACACATGCTGCTGAACACCCAGGGCATCCCGGCCGAAGTCGAGATGGTCGAGACGCTGGGCTCGGAACAGCTCGTGCATTGCCGCTGCGGCAAGAGCACGCTGGTCGTGCGCTGCACGACGCGCCAGCTTTCCGAGTCGTCGGCCAAGGTCGGCATGCAGGTCAACGTGGGCCCGGACGGCCGCCACCCCCTGCACTGGTTCGAGGCCGACACCGGCCGCCGCGTCCAGGGTCTGTAAGCAGGCGGGGCGTCAGCCCCCTGCCCTCCGCCCTGCAATGACAAATCGGGCCGCAAGCTGATCGCTTGCGGGCCCCTTCTTTTTTCTCCGCCTGATGCGTGGGGGTGTAAGCGCGTTGCGCCCGCC
>DMTA01000066.1 GCA_003454835.1 Achromobacter sp.
CGCGCCGCCATCGTGGTCGAGCGCATTCCCGGCGTGCGCCCGTTGGCGCAGGCGCTTTCCGAGCCCCTGTGGGAGCCGGTGGCCGACGCCATCGTGCGCATGCACCGGGCGGGCGTCTGGCATGCCGATCTGAACGCATTCAACATACTTATTGGCAACGACGGCCGGGTCTGGCTCATCGACTTTGACCGTGGCACGCAGAACGGGCTGTCGGAGCGGCAGCGCCAAGCCAATCTCGACCGCCTGCGCCGGTCGCTGCGCAAGGTGGCCGGCGAGGCCGGCGACCGTTTCTGGATGCGCCTGCGCGACAGCTATTGGACGGCCTGGGGCATCGGAATCCAGCCCTGAACGCCCGCCCGCCGGCGGGAACAGCCATGGGGGCAATCGCGCCAATTACCCCCCAAAGTTGGGCAGGTCATCGCAAAATGGCTTTATCATTTCGCCTTTTGGTACTCCTGTCATAAACGGCATAGAGCAAGGGGGCTGGACATAATGGAACTTAAGGCGGGAATGCGCTGGGCGCTCGGCGCGGTGCTGGTCGCGGCGGCCACGTCGGCTGCAATGGCGCAGAACAAGGTCGTCAACGTCTACAACTGGGCCGAATACACGGCGCCGGACACGATCCCGGGTTTCGAAAAGGAAACCGGCATCAAGGTCNNTGTTCCAGAAGCTGGACAAGTCCAAGATCCCCAACTGGAAGTACCTGGACCCCGAAGTCATGGCGCTGGTCGCCACGGTCGATCCCGGCAACGAACACGCCATTCCGTGGGGCTACGGCACCAACGGCCTGGGCTACAACGTCACCAAGGTCAAGCAGATCATGGGCGACGACGTGGACCTGGCCAACTGGGACATGATCTTTAAGCCCGAAAATGCCGCCAAGCTCAAGGAGTGCGGCATCTCGATGCTGGACGAAGCCGCGCAGGTGTTCCCGGCCGTGCTCAAGTACCTGGGCAAGGACCCCAACAGCACCAACACCGCCGACTACCAGGCCGCGATGGAAGTGCTGAAGAAGATCCGTCCATACATCCGCCAGTTCAGTTCGTCGGGCTACATCGACGAACTGGCCGTGGGCGACCTGTGCATGGTCTACGGCTTTTCCGGCGACGTGATGATCGCCCGCAAGCGCGCGCAGGACGCCAAGAAGCCCTATGAAGTGAACTACTTCATCCCGAAGGGCGGCGCGCCGGCGTGGTTCGATCTGATGGTCATCCCCAAGGATGCGCCGCATCCCGAAGAGGCGCTGGCGTTCATCAACTACATCGAAACGCCGAAGGTCCATGCGGCCATCACCAACACCATGTTCTACCCGAACGCCAACAAAGAAGCGCGGCAGTTCGTGAACAAGGATGTGGCTGAAAATCCCATGATCTACCCGCCCGCCGAGGTCTCCAAGACCCTGTACGTGATCAAGGCGCTGCCCTTGAACATTGCACGGCTGCAGAACAAGTTGTGGTCCGAGCTGAAGTTGGGAAATTAGTCATCATGAACGATAGCCGTTACTCGGCGCAGCACGCGGCGGACCCGGACGAGTTCGTCCGGGTCTCCGATGTTGTAAAGATCTTTGGCGACGTGGTGGCCGTGCGTTCGGTCAACCTGTCCGTCAAGCGAAACGAAATCTTCGCGCTGCTGGGCAGCTCGGGCAGCGGCAAGTCCACCTTGCTGCGCATGCTGGCCGGCTTTGAGGAAGTGACCTCGGGCCAGATCCTGCTGGACGGCGAAGACATCACCAGCGTGCCGCCGTACCGCCGGCCCGTAAATATGATGTTCCAGTCGTACGCGCTGTTCCCGCACATGACGGTCGAGGCCAACGTGGCCTTCGGCCTCAAGCAGGAAGGCGTGGACCGCGCGGAAATCCATGACCGCGTGTTCGAGGCGCTGGACCTGGTGCAGATGGCGGGCTATTCGCGCCGCAAGCCCAACCAGCTGTCGGGCGGGCAGCAGCAGCGCGTGGCGCTGGCGCGCAGCCTGGTCAAGCGTCCCAAGCTGCTTCTGCTGGACGAGCCCATGTCGGCGCTGGACAAGCAGATCCGCCAGAAGACGCAGATTGAACTCGTGAAGATCCTGGAGCAGGTCGGCGTGACCTGCATCATGGTCACGCACGACCAGGAAGAAGCCATGACCATGGCGCACCGCCTGGCCGTCATGACCGAAGGCCAGATCGTCCAGTGCGGCACGCCGCAGGACGTCTACGCCTTCCCGAACTCGCGCTTTGTCGCCAGCTTCATCGGGTCGACCAACATGTTCACCGGCACCATCGTGGTCGACGAGCCTGACCACGTGGCCATCGAATCCGACGAACTGAGCCGTCCGCTCTTCGTGAACCACGGCGTCAGCGAGCCCCTGGGCATGGAAGTGCACGTCTCCATCCGGCCCGAGCGCCTGCTGGTCTCGCGCGAACAACCGGACGGCGAGTACAACTGGGCCCACGGCATGGTCAGCCACATGGCCTGGATGGGCAGCTACGCGCTCTATCAGATCCGCCTGGATTCCGGCAAGACGGTCGAGGCCAGCGTGCCCAGCCGCATGCTGGCCCAGATGGACGCGCCGGGCATCGACGAAGAAATCTTCGTGAGCTGGGACGCCGACAGCGCGACGGTGCTGGCGTCATGATCCGCTTTTCGCCCCGCGAGTGGCTCCCGTCGGGCAGGGCCCTGGCGGTGGTGCCGCCGTTCGCCTGGCTGGTGCTGTTTCTGCTGCTGCCGTTCCTCCTGGTGCTGAAGATCAGCTTTGCCGAAATGAAGTTCGGCATTCCGCCGTACACGTCGCTGGCGCAATTTCAGGACGAGGCGATCCAGTTCAGCCTGCACCTGCGCGGCTACATCCTGCTGTTCACGGAAAACCAGTATTTCCGCACGTACCTCAGCTCGGTGAAGATCGCCGGCATCACCACGCTGGTCTGTGTGCTGATGGGCTATCCCATTGCGTACTACATCGCCCGGTCGTCGGCGCGCGTGCGCAACCTGCTGCTGCTGGCGGTGATCCTGCCGTTCTGGACGTCGCTGCTGTTGCGCGTTTATGCCTGGGTGGGCATCCTGCGCAACGACGGCCTGCTCAACAACCTGCTGCAGGGCCTGGGCCTGATTTCCAGCCCGCTCGAGATCTACCGCACCGATCTGGCCGTGTACATCGGCATGGTTTATGCCTATCTGCCGTTCTTCATTCTGCCGCTGTACGCGACGCTGGTGAAGATGGACCTGCGCCTGCTCGAAGCCGCGTATGACCTGGGCGCCCGGCCGTGGCAGGCGTTCTGGCAGATCACGGTGCCGATGTCGCGCCAGGGCGTGATCGCGGGCGCGATGCTCGTGTTCATTCCGGCCGTCGGTGAATACGTGATCCCGGAAATGCTGGGTGGCGCGAACACGCTGATGATAGGCCGCGTGATGTGGAATGAATTCTTCAACAATGCCGACTGGCCGATGGCGTCGGCCGTGACGTGCGTGATGGTGTTGCTGCTGCTCGTGCCGCTGGTGTACTTCCAGTACAGCCAGGTCAAGCAGCAGGGCGGAGACCGCAAATGAACGGTCCGAACAAGACGCTGCGCGCCGTGGTGCTGGGGCTGGGCTACTTCTTCCTGTACGTGCCCATCCTCAGCCTGATGGTGTTTTCATTCAACGAGTCGCCCTCCGTCACATCGTGGACCGGGTTCTCGTTCAGGTGGTATCACTCGCTGGTCAACGACGACGCGCTGTTGCGCGCTGCCTGGCTGTCGTTCCGCATTGCCGTGCTGACGGCCACCGCGGCCGTCGTCATCGGCACGTGGGCGGGATACGTGCTGGGACGCATGGGCCGGTTCCGCGGCTTTGCGCTATACGTCGGCATGCTGAGCGCGCCGCTTGTGATTCCTGAAGTTGTGCTGGGCATCTCGCTGCTGCTGATGTTCGTCGAGGTGCGCGGCGCGCTGGGCTGGCCCGAGCAGAACGGCATGTTCACGATCTGGGTGGGGCACGTGACGTTGTGCATGGCGTTCGTGGCCGTCGTCATCCAGACCCGCATCCGCGACCTGGACCGCTCGCTGGAAGAGGCGGCGCTGGACCTGGGCGCCACGCCGATCACCGTGTTCTTCAAGATCACGCTCCCGCTCATCGCGCCGGCGCTGGCATCGGCCTGGCTGCTGTCGTTCACGCTGTCGCTGGACGACGTCGTCATCGCGTCGTTCCTGTCCGGCCCCGGCTCCAGCACGCTGCCCATGGAAGTCTTCTCCCGGGTGCGGCTGGGCCTCAAGCCCGAGATCAATGCGCTGGCCACCCTGTTCATCCTGGCGGTGGGCACGTGCGTGATCCTCGCCAACCGCATGCAATGGCGCAAGGAGTCCGAATCCAAATGACGCAAACCACTCTGTATGGCCTGACCAAGTGCAGCACCTGCGTGAAGGCGCGCGACTGGCTCACCGAACATGGCGTGGATCACGCCTTCGTCGATTACCGCGACGATCCGGTGCCGGCCGCGACGCTCAAGTCCTGGTCCGAGCAGGTCGGCGGCTGGGAAAAGCTGGTCAACCGCGCCTCCATGACATGGCGCAACCTGCCCGAGGATCGCAAGACGGCCCACACCGACACCCAGTGGACCAAGCTGATCGCCGAGTATCCGGCCCTGGTGCGGCGCCCGGTCACCGTCACGCCGGATGGCGAGGTGAGTGTTGGTTTCAGTGAAAAGCGCTACGGCGAGCGTTTCGCCTGAGGCCCGCGGCGGGGCCGGACAGGCCCTGCCGGACGCCTTCTTCGACCGCGACGCGGCCCAGCTGGCGCGCGAGTTGCCCGGCAAGGTGATCCGCCACCGGGTCGGCGGCCTGTGGCTGTCGGCCCGCATCATCGAGACCGAGGCCTATTACCTGGAAGAGCGGGGCAGTCATGCCTCGCTGGGCTATACCCACAAGCGCCGCGCCCTGTTCATGGACGGCGGCACCATCTACATGTATTACGCCCGCGGGGGCGATTCGCTGAACTTCAGTGCGGGCGGCCCTGGCAATGCGGTGCTGATCAAATCGGCTTATCCATGGACCGACATGCTGTCCGGCCCCGAGTCGCTCGAACGGATGCGCGAACTGAATCCCGATGCGCAAGGCCGGCCCCGGGCGCTGGGCGCGCTTTGCGCGGGCCAGACGCTGCTGTGCCGGTCGCTCGGATTGAAAGTGCCTGAATGGGACGCCCGCCGTTTTGATCCCGACGCCCTGTACGTGGAAGACGTGGGCGAGTCGCCGCCGTATCTCATCTGCACCACGCGCCTGGGCATTCCGGCGGGACGCGACGAACACCTGAGCTACCGATTCGTAGATCCGGCCTACGCCGCGTTCTGCACGCGTAACCCGCTGCGGCGCGGGCAGCGCGCGGGACAGGATTACGTGTGGGTGGCCCGGCAGGGCATCGTGCTGCCTGAGGCGCCGGCCGGCGGCTAGAAACCGGCTTCGCGCACGCGCCGGGCCAGGGATTCGCGCAGTTCGGCGTACTTGCGCATAAGGCGGCGGCGGTTCAGGCGTTTGCTCCACGCATATAGCGGAATCAGCGGCAACACGCCGAAGCCGTCGATCAGGTACAGCCCCTTCTTGCCGTCCGCGTTCAGGCCCACGGCGATGTTGCTGGTCGACATGTCGTGCACCACGACGTGGGCATCGGCCAGGTCATCAAAGAATTCATCGAGCTGCGCCTTCAGGGCATCGTCGAGCAGGCCTTGCATGGCCAGATCAGTCACGGTCGGCGCCATGTTGCCGGCCTCGTCGGTGATCTTTTCGACCACGAGGCCCAGCCCCAGCGAGGTCTGCGCCACCCCGGCGATGCGCGCCATGGGCACCTGCCACACGCCGGACGGGCGGGTCGTGGTGGTGACGTATTCCGAGATTTCGTTCAGGTACACGCGGTAGGCGCTTTCGCGCTGATATTGCTTGTACCAGCGCTTGAACGGCCGCGCTTCCAGGTAGATCGCCCGCGCACGCATGTCCATGACCTTGACGAGCAGGGCCGGGGAATGCGGGTGCTGGAAAATGTGCCGGTCACCGCCCGTGGCGAGCGGCGTTGCCGAATCCAGGTCTAGCGGTCCAAACACGGACTGGAATGAGACGGCAGGCGAGCAGGCGGAGCGGTCGGCGGAGTTCAAAGAAGCGAGGGATCCATTCAGGTGGCCGCCAGTTTAATCCTCTTGCTCGCGCCGCGCCCTCATGCAGGCTGGAAAGGGGGGCGGAATGCGACCTACAATTCGCGCTTTGGAGATGCCTTTCTTGAACGACATTCTGCTTTGGGTCGCCGCCGGCGGCGCCGTGCTGGCCTTCGTGGCCGCCGTACTGGCCTGGCTGCGTCCGTCCGCTTCCGACGCTCGCCTGGAGGCCTTGCTGGAAGGCCTGGAACGCACCGAGCGCGCGCTGCGTGCCGACATCGCCGAAGGCCAGCGCGGCCTGCGCAGCGAGTTTTCCGAAT
>DMTA01000379.1:0-10464 GCA_003454835.1 Achromobacter sp.
CGTCCGGGCTGCTGCATCAGCGCATCGACCAGGGCCAGCTCGCGTGCGGTCAGCTCGATGCGCTGGCCGTCCACCTGCACCTCCTGGCGGATGCTGTCCAGGCACAGGCGACCGAGCCGCTTCTGTGCGGGTGCATCGCTGCGGCGTCGTGCCAACGCGCGCAGGCGCGCTTCCAGTTCGCCCAGCGCGAAGGGCTTGGCCAGGTAGTCGTCCGCGCCGGTATCCAGGGCGTGGACGCGGTCTTCGATGTCGATGCGCGCGGTCAGCGCCAGGACGGGCGTCTTGCTGCCCCGGTCGCGCAGCCGGTGCAGGATGTCAAAGCCCGACATGCGCGGCAGGCCGATGTCCAGGATGACAAGATCGAAGGTCTCGTACTGCAGCACGCCGTCGGCGTTCAGGCCGTCGTTCTGGCTGTCGACGGCATGGCCGAGACGACGCAGCCGGCGCACGAGTGCGTCGGACAAATCCTCATCGTCTTCGATTACCAGAATGCGCATAAAGCGGATTGTCGCATGAGGGGGAGCCCCCACGCCGCGCGCGCTTCGCACGCTAGCTGCCCCCCCGAGGGGGCGCTTTTCCCTTGGGGCGGCCCGGCGGGAAAAGGAGTTCCCAAGCGGCGGATGTGGCTTCGCGGCCAACAAAAACGACAGGTTCCAGACAGCTTTTCTTCCTAGTCTTGCGTACCCGCTTCCCCAGCCGGAGGCAGGCACACATAACAACGACTAGCTGGAGATAACCCTCATGCTTCTGACCCTGCTTGGCTTCGGCATGGTGATCACGTTCATGACGCTGATCATGACCAAGCGCCTGTCGCCGCTTGTCGCCCTCATCCTTGTCCCCATTATCTTTGCGCTGCTCGGCGGCTTTGGCGCGGGCATCGACAAGATGATGCTGGACGGCATCCGCAAGATCGCGCCGACCGGCGTGATGCTGATGTTCGCCATCCTGTATTTCGGCGTGATGATCGACGCGGGCCTGTTCGATCCCATCGTCGGCCGCATCCTGCGCGCGGTGAAGGGCGATCCGCTGAAGATCGTGGTGGGCACGACCGTGCTGGCGCTGGTGATCTCGCTGGACGGCGACGGCTCCACCACCTACATGATCGTGGTGGCGTCGATGTTGCCGCTGTACCGCCGCCTGAAGATGAACGCGCTGTCCATGACCTGCCTGGCGATGCTGGCCAGCGGCGTCATGAATCTGACGCCGTGGGGCGGACCGACCGCGCGCGCCGCCAGCGCCCTGCACGTGGACGCGGGCGACATCTTTGTGCCGCTGGTGCCGGTGATGGGCGTGTCCATCGTGGCGATCCTGATCCTGGCGTTCTTCCTGGGCCTGCGCGAACGCCGCCGCCTGGGCGTGCTGGCGCTGCCGGAAGGCGCGTCGCTGCATGCCGGCTACGACGAGGACGGTCCGAAGAACCTGCCCGAGATTGAGGTCGACCATGACCTGCGCCGTCCCAAGCTGCTGTGGGTGAACGCGGGCCTGACGCTGGCGCTGATGGTGAGCCTGGTGCTGGGCGTGTTGCCGCTGCCCGTGCTGTTCATGATCGCGTTCGCGATTGCGCTGATCATCAACTATCCGAACCTGGCCGAGCAGCGCCGCCGCGTGGCGCAGCATGCCGGCAACGTGCTGTCGGTGGTGTCGCTGATCTTCGCGGCGGGCATTTTCACCGGCATCCTCTCGGGCACCGGCATGGTCGAAGCCATGTCGCGCAGCCTGCTCGCCGTCATTCCCGACGCGCTGGGACCGTATCTGGCGGGCATCACCGCGCTGGTCAGCCTGCCGTTCACGTTCTTCATGTCGAACGACGCCTTCTACTTCGGCGTGCTGCCCATCCTGAGCGAAGCGGCGCAAGGTTACGGGATCACCCCCGTCGAGATGGCGCGCGCTTCGCTGATCGGCCAGCCCGTCCACCTGCTCAGCCCGCTTGTGCCTTCCACCTACCTGCTCGTTGGCCTGGCCGGCGTGGAGTTCGGCGACCACCAGCGCTATGCGCTGAAGTGGGCCACGATGGTCTGCATGGTGATGCTGGTTGCCGCCCTGGCGTTCGGTCTGTTCCCCCTGGTGGGCGCGGCCGCCTGATTCCCCGCGGCGCGTGCCGCACGACACTGAAAGGAAGCACCATGGCTTTGCGCATCGCCTACGTCACCAGCGGCATGGGCCATACCGGCACCGCGATCTGCCAGGCGCTGCATC
The DNA here is from genome assembly GCA_003454835.1 of Achromobacter sp. GTDB lineage: Bacteria > Pseudomonadota > Gammaproteobacteria > Burkholderiales > Burkholderiaceae_B > Achromobacter. The sequence continues at coordinate 2,197 of DMTA01000379.1, forward strand.
GCGCCGGCCATCGCGTCATCGCCGGCTGCGGTCCGCGCTCGTCCCGCAAGGACCACTGGCTGAAGGAACAGAAGTCGTTGGGTTACGACTTCATCGCCTCGGAAGGCGACGCCACCGACTGGGCATCGACCGAGGCCGCCTTCGCGAAGGTCCGGCGCGAGGTCGGCGAGATCGACGTGCTGGTCAATAACGCCGGCTCCATGCTGGACATGCGCTTTCGGCAGATGAGCCACGCCGACTGGTCGGCGGTTCTGCGCAGCAACCTGGACACGCTCTTCAACAGCACCAAGCAGGTCGTCGACAGCATGGCGGACCGAGGCTGGGGGCGGATCATCAACATCGGGTCGGTGGCGGCCGAGAAAGGCCAGATCGGCCAGATCAACTTCGCGACCGCCAAGGGCGCGGTTATCGGCTTCACGCGCTCGCTCGCGCAGGAAGTCGCGGCGCGCGGGGTGACGGTGAACCTGGTGTCGCCGGGCTTTATCGCCGACGACACGGTCCGCGCCTTCCCGCCCGCGCTGCTGGACCGCATTGTGGAAAGCGTGCCGGTCGGCAGACTGGGCACGGCGCAGGATCTGGCCGGCCTGTGCGTGTGGCTGGCTTCTGACGAGGCCGCGTTTGTCACCGGCGCCAATTACGCCATCAACGGCGGCGTGTACATGAGCTGATGCGGGGGAGTCTGGCCCGCAGGTCAGTGCCCGTGGCTTTTCAGGAAATCGGCGATGGACGTCTCGGTGCGCTTGCTGTCCGCCAGCCATTCCACGCGCCATTCCGTGATGCGTTCTGCGGTGTAGTGTTCAAAAACGCCTGGCGTGGGTTCGTTGATGGACTCCAGCTGCCGCACCAGCACCAGCGGTTGTTCCGCGCCCGGCGTGTCTTGCGAAAACGCCGCGGCGTCTTCGAAGGTGTCAAAGGCGTAGTAGTAATCGTCGCCGTCATGCAGGTCTTCGCCGCCCGCGTGCGGGTGCACCCACACGCGATATTCCAGGACGTCGTCGTAGAAATAACCGCCGCCCGATTTGGTCATGGCGGGGTATTCGCCCACCTGATCGGGATCGATGGCGACGGGGTGAGCGGAGGAAAGAGGTGGCGTCATGGTGAGCGGCGGATAAGGTTGAAGCGCTGCGGATTGTGGCAGGCCGACACCTTAGCGCATTCTGGCGCCACGCCGCTCAGTTCGCCAGCTTCACCGCGCCGCTGTCGATCAGGGTCTTCCATTTGGCGTTGTCCGCCTGGATGAATTTCAGCAGGTCTTCCCGCGACCCGCCGCCGGCCAGCATGCCGGCGTTGTCGACCGCCGCCTTGAACGCCGGCGTGGCGACGGCGGCGCGCAGGGCGGCATTGATGGGTTCAAGCTGTTCGCTCGTGATGGCATTGCTGGCCGCCACCGAAAACCATTGCGTCGCGGCGTAGCCCTTGAAGCCCGATTCCTCCACCGTGGGCACGTCGGGCAGGCTGTCCAGGCGATAGGGCGTCGTCACGGCGTAAGCCTTCAGGGCGCCGGACTTGATCTGCGGCATGACCGGTGCGGATCCCAGGATGGCCAGCGGAATCTGTCCGCCGGCAACGTCGGCCACTGCCTGGCCGCCGCCCTTGTAGGGCACGTGCACGATGCGGGTGCCGGCATATTGATTCAGCAACTCGCCCGCCAGGTTCTGCGAGGTGCCGTTGCCCGAGCTGCCATAGCTCCAGGCATCGGGTTGTCGGCGGGCGTCGGCGAGCACGTCCTGCAGGCTGTTCTTGGCGTCGCGCGCGGGGCCGACGATCACCATGGGGCCTTGCGCCATCAGCATCACGGGGGCCAGCTCGCGGCCGATGTCGGGTTGCGGCGTCGGGTAGATGAGGGGGCCTGGCACGGTGAGCAGATAGCCGTCGGCGGCCTTGCTGCGCGCGACCAGTTGAAGCGCGATCGCGCCCGAGGCCCCGGGACGGTTCTCCACGATGACGTTCAGGCCCGTCTGGCGCGCCAGCTCCTGCGCCGCGATGCGGGTCAGCACGTCCGCCGTGCCGCCGGGCACGAAGCCCACCACCCACGTGATCTGTTTGGCTGGCCATTGAGAATTGCTGTCGGCGGCGGTGGCGGCCGCGGCGGGCAGGGCGATGCTCAGAAGCATCGCGCAGCATTGGATAGCGAATTTCATGTTTTCCCCTTGATTTCTGCTATCGGTGATTCGTCTTGCGCTCAGCCGGGATCCCGCTTGCCGGGCGGCGTGTTCGGATGTTCGGCGCACGACTGGTTGAACGCCTGCACCATTTTCAGGATGGGGCCGAGCACCCACGTGTTGAAGATGAGAATGTCGCTCTCCTCCTTGGGGTCCTGCAGCAGATTGAACAGATAGGGGGATTCCAGTTTGCCCTTGCCCTCGTTGACCTCGGGCTCCCAGTAGAAGTGCAGCTTCCAGTCGCGCCATTTCACGGCGCGCAGGTCGCCCTTGATGTAGAACAGGAATCCCTCGCGCAGGGATTTCGGGCTGGCTCCGGTAAAGAAGTCGGTCTGGTCGATGCCGTCGATGGGCCGGTCCTGCGGAATATCTGCGCCGCCAATGCGGGACAGCGTCGTGTACAGATCGGTCACGTGGACCATCTCGTTGGACACCTGACCCGGCTGCACGCGGCCCGGCCAGCGGATGATGAAGGGCACGCGCAAGCTGCCTTCCATGGCGGTATGGTAGGTGCCGCTCCAGGGCCCTGCGGTGCCGCGATAAGGCTTGCGGTATTCGGGGCCGTTGTCGCTGCAGAAGATGAACACGGTGTCCTCGCGCAGGTTCAGTGCGTCCACGGCCTGCACGATCTGGCCGACGCGATGGTCCATTTCGACCATGGAGTCCGCGAAGTCGCCCGCGCCCGTGCGCCCGGCAAAGTCGGGGTGCGGCAGGGTGGGAAAGTGCAGATGCACCAGCGGCAGATACAGGAAGAACGGGCGCGCCGCCTCGGCATGCTTGCGCATGAATCCGATGGACCGGTCCACCAGTTCGGCGTCGATGCCGCGCCGCGTGTCCAGATCGTAGACCTTGACGTTCTCCGACGGCCCGCCGGCTTCGCCTTGCATGATGTGCGGAATGTCCGCCACCGTGGGATCGAAGCCGATCGACGACGTGAACTGGCTTTCGTCGGTGGTGCGCGGGATGCCGTACCACTCGTCAAAACCCCGGTCGCTGGGATAGCGCCCGGGGATGTCGCCCAGATGCCATTTGCCGAAATGCGCGGTGGCGTAGCCCTGGCCCGACAGCTGTTGGGCCAGCGTGATCTCGTCGCGTGCAAGCCCTTGCGGCAGGCCGGGCGGCACGGATTGCAGGCAGCCCGTCCGGATGGGGTGACGCCCGCTCATCAGCGCCGAGCGCGTGGGCACGCAGTCGCTCTCCACGTTGAAGTTCTGCAGCAGCAGGCCCTCGGCGGCCAGACGGTCGATGTTTGGCGTCGGCGCGCCGCGCAGGGCGCCGCCGCCATAACAGCCAAGTTCTCCCCATCCCAGATTGTCGGCCACGATCAAGACGATGTTCGGCTTGTGTTCCATTGTGCTCTCGCCTCGTTGAATGCTCGGGTTGATCCCAGGATTCTAGGAGGGCAAGGTCGCCGTTATATTCCCGAAAGTACCTAAATGAATGAACTTTGGTTATGAATCTGTCGCTGCGGGATATCGAATATTTCCTCGCCGCCGTCGAGTACGGCAACCTGGAACGCGCCGCCGCGTCGTTCGGCGTCAGCCAGCCGGCGCTGTCGAAATCGCTGCAACGGCTGGAGGCCGATACGGGGCTGGCGTTGCTGGACCGCAGCGGCCGTGGGCTGCGCCTGACGTCCGCCGGGCTGGTGTTCCTGGAACATGCCAAACGGCTGTGGGCCGAGTACCTGGACGCCATGCGCCATGCGGCGGAATTGCGCGTGGGCCAGGCGGGATTGCTGCGCGTGGGGGTAACGGGCGCGACCGTCGACAGCGTGGCGATGCCGGCGATGCGGCACCTGCTGCCGCGCCGACCGGCGCTGCGGGTGCAATTGACGCAGGGGTTATCGGATGACCTGAACGAGCAGGTCGCCAGCGGCAAGCTGGACCTGGCCGTGACGCCCATCTATGCGGACGTGCCTTCGACCCTGCACCATGAACCGATCATGGAAGACCGCCTTTGCGTGGCGGCCAGCCGCCATCATCCGCTGGCCACGCGCCGCAAACTGGCATTGCGCGATCTGGCGGACCTGCGGTGGATCCTGCCCAAGCCTTCCTCGATTGCCCGCAAGGCCCTGGATGCGCGGTACGCGGAAAGCAGCCTGCCGTTGCCCGCCGCGGCGCTGGAGGTCGAGCACTTTTCCAAGGGCACGCTGGAACTGCTGGCGCTGACGGATCTGCTGGCGCTGTTGCCGCAAAGCGCGTTGGAGACGGAGGCGGACGTCGTCGCGCTGCCGGTGGCGCTGGGCCGGCCGCTGCCGCGCGCCATTGCGCTGATCTCCCGGCAGGGAACCGCCTGGTCACCGCTGATGCATGAATTCCGGCGCGCCATTCTGGATTGCGCAGCGGGCATGCGCTGAGCACGGCGACAGGGGCGCAACGGCGGTTTTCGGCTGTGCCACAATGGTCCGCTTTCAATTCATCAGGAGCGGGGTTCATGGCTGGAACGTCATTGCGGGTTGCGGCGGGCGTGGGGCTGCTGTCGCTGGCGGCGCTTGCCGCGTGCGGCAAGAAAGAAGCCTATCCGCCCGAGGTCCAGCGCGAGACCTACAGCTCGTGCGTCGCCGGCTTTAAATCCCGGGTTCAGGCGTCGCCGGAAGTCGACGCGAAGGCCGCCAGTTATTGCAATTGCATGGTCGACGGCTTGCAGAAATCCGTGCCGTACGAGGAGTTCAAGCAGCTGGACCAGCTGCTGGCGACCAAGAGCGCCACGCCGGACAGAGAACGGCTGAGCAAGGGCGTGACCGACGTGGTCAATGCCTGCTTGAAGCGCGAAATGCCCAAGGGCTGACGGCCCTATTGCCGAATGCAGTTGCCGGGCGCGCGTCAGGTGCACTGCCAAAGGTGCCCGCTGACGCGGCAGGCGGCGCACCAGAAGGTGTAGTTGCAGCCGCCACTGCCCCACAGCCATTCGCCGCCGTCCTCTTGCGGCAGGCCGGAGTCCAGCTGCATGGCCAGCGGCATGTCCTCGCCGCAGTCGGGACACGCCGGGTAGTTGGCGGATTGCACCCAGCTCGGTGCGCCGCCGACCCGGCTGAGGTTCTGGCGGCCATTGGACTCGCCCCAGTCCTGCCAATGCCAGCGCGCCGGCGCCTTGAACAGCGCTACGTCGGCTGCCAGCAGCGGACTCGCGACGAAGTCCGGCGTCAAGGGGGCGTCGCGTTGCTGGCTGGGATGCATCTGCGGCGCGCCGTCCTTGGTGTGGCGAAAGAATAGGGCGCCGTCCGTTTCCCAACCCTGGCATGACAGGCAGGTCGCGAATTCAATGGCGCTGTGGCTATCGATGCCGGCCGCGGCGGGATCTTGAATGGCCAGCAGCTGGTGCAGGGGGCCGTGGCACAGGCCGCAGCGGCCCGCTGATGTGCCGCCCATGCGTACCTGCACGCTGCCCGTTGATTCGGGGCTCCACGTCGGATGTGCGCGCTGAACCTCGCGCCGCCACGCCGGCTGTTGCGCCAGCATGGATTTGCGTTGCGAGGCGCTGAAGGCTATGTGCAGCGGCTGTTCGCCGTGCAGGGCGCGCAGGCCGCCTTCGTGTTCCGTATAGCCCGCCTGCTGAAGCCACGACGCGGCGTCGGGGTGGCCGGCCTCGGGAAACAGGCGGCGCCAGGCGGCATACGCCGCCTGCGGCCGGCGCGACCGCAGCAATGCGACAGCGCGCGCGTGGCCTGGACCTCCTTCGGAAAGGTCGTCGTCAAGCCTGTGCAGCCAGTCGTGCAACGTGGCGTCGTCAAGGGCGCGCCATGCGAGATCGGCCGCGTACTCCGGGCCGCCGTCGTCGTCTTGCACGGCGGTCAGCAGCCGCTCCCATTCCGGAGCAAAGGCTTCGGGATGCTGGACCGCTGCGGAATCCAGGATCGCGCGCGCCAGTTCGGAATCCGCGCCGCGCCGCCAGACCTCGCCGACCGTGGCCACATAGGACTCGTCGTCCATCAGATCCAGCGCGGCGTCGATGAAGGTGGCGTGCTTGAGCGGTCTGTCGAGCGCCTGCAGCACCAGATCGGCCAGCGCCGCGGGCGCATCACGCCGCAATTGCAGCATTTGCGCCATGGGGTCGTTGTTCTTCCAACCCAGGCGCTCGTAGGCGTCAAGAATCTCGGTGGCGGTTTTCATGGGCCGGTCCAGCATTGATCGAGCCGGGAGGATATCCGATGGCGCCGTTTGCCGCGGACCGGCGACGTCGGCCGGGGCCTGACCCAGCGGCGATCTATGCCGGGCCCGCGCTAGCGCGCCCGCTTCGTCGACACGTCCGTATGTGTGCCGCGATCCAGATCCGCGCCAAGCGGCCTGTCCCAAGCGGGCAGGGTCTGCAATTCCTGGCTGACTTCGCCCGCTTCGATGCGCCGCGCAATGTCATCCAGCAATTGCGTGCGCGTGGCGAATCCCCGGCCCTGCAGATCGCGCGCGAACAGACGGTAGCGCAGATTGGGTTCGGCGCCTTTCATCACACCCAGATTCAGGATGTGGCCTTGCTCGTTGCGCAATAGCAGATGGCCGGGGCGGGCATAGATGCGGTAAATGCGCCAGGGCGACGAGATGGCAGCGTGACTGGGATATGGGTTGCGACCCGGGTCGCGACCCGGGTCGGTCCCGGGAACGAACCCGGGGCCGCGCCGGATGACGCCATGTCCGCCGGACGGCGGTGGCTTCGAAGGAAGGCGCTTGATGCACGCGTTGGCGAATCGGGCGATGGATCTTCCGAAAGCGCTCACGCAACGCCCGCCGCTATCGCGGGAAAATCGATCGGGCGGGGGGCTGGCGGCAGGGGCTGGCGCTGAATGACCACGGGTTTTTCCTCATATGGCGATACGTCGAGGCGACGCGCGTTCAAGCACCACGCGACCAGCATACGCGCTTTAGGCGGCCGGCCTGCGCGCTGAGTTGATTGGTTACTCATTAAGCACAAAGCGCGTTGACTTCCCCCTGCACGCCGCCCATAGTGGCTTTGAGCCTTTTCGAGCATCGTGATTTTCGTCCGGTCTTGCACCCTTCGTGGGGCGCCTCATTGTTCGCGATCCCTTCCTTGACTGGCCTCATTTCGCGGGTTTGCCCGCATTCAAAGGAAAGCGTCAATGGAAACCGGAATTGTGAAGTGGTTCAACGATGCCAAGGGTTTTGGCTTCATCATGCCCGAGGACGGCGGCAAGGATCTGTTCGCGCACTTCTCGGAGATCGTCAGCGACGGCCACAAGGTGCTCGTTGAAAACCAGCGTGTCAGCTATGTGACCGCGCAAGGCGCCAAGGGCCCTCACGCGACGCAGATCCGCGCATTGTGACCGGCGGCCGCCGAGGCCTTTCGGTCAGACATTGGAGGTTCCATGTTTCATAACAATATGGTCTACAAGGGCTATCGGCTTACGGCAAGTGTGTCGCGGGTTGCGATCGGCAACGCGCGCCGGCCGGCCTTTACCGCAACCGTCGCCGTGGAATTGGCGGGTGATCGGGACCGGCTCGGCGAGCCGCATGCCGTGCCGCTTTTCGACGCCGGCGGGTTCGTCGCCACGCCCGGCATGGCGGTCGACGCCGCGATCACGCATGGCCGGCTGATGGTGGATTCGCATTCTCGGGCAGATTGACGGCGCGACACGCGCCGCCGGGCAGCGCGAATCGCTGCCGATGAACGGCGCAATTGCCAGACCGGGCCGTCCGCGTTACGCGGGGGCGGCCCGTTTTCATGTTGGGCTGACGTGGNNTGCATGGCGACGGCGGGCAAAGACGGCTGCGGTAGCTTTCCGATCAGCGCGCCGCTCGCCGAAAAGAAATAGGGTGAGCCGCCTCAGGCTTTCAAGCCCAGCCGCCTTGCCAGCTTGTGCAGGTTGCTGGGGTCCACGTCCAGCGCCCGCGCGGTCACCGCCCAGTTGCCCTGGTTCGCATCCAGCGCCCGCCGGATGACCTGACGCTGGCAGGCGTCGACCGCGTCGCGCAGCGACTGCACGGGCGCGCTGGCATCGGGCGTCTCGGTTGCATCGTCTTCCAGCGACGCCGGCATGTCGCCGTCGGACAGGTCAAGCAGCTTGGCGCCCAGCGTGACGATCTCGTTGCGGCTGGCGCCGTGGCTGACGGCCTTGATGGCGGCGCGGCTGATGACGTGTTCCAGTTCGCGCACGTTG
>DMTA01000379.1:10710-10887 GCA_003454835.1 Achromobacter sp.
ACGTTGCCCGGCCAGCGGTAGCGCCGCATCATTTCCTCGGCCTCGGGCGACAGCCGCAGGCTGCGCAGGCCGAGCCGCGCGCGGTTCAGTTCGAGATAGCGGCCGGCCAGCAGCAGGATGTCGTTGCCGCGGTCGCGCAGGGGCGGGATGGGAATGGGATAGACCGACAGCCGGTGA
>DMTA01000377.1 GCA_003454835.1 Achromobacter sp.
CACCCGGCTCCACGCCCACGCCGCCGCCGGCGCCGGTCGACACCAAGCCGGCCACGCGCGCTGCCGATGCAAACGTCATCAACTGGGCCTGGCCGGCCAACGGCCAGATCGTGCAGACCTTCAATGCCAGCAGCAAGGGCATCGACATCGCCGGCGCGCTGGGCGACCCGATCACCGCCGCGGCGGATGGCCTGGTCAAGTACAGCGGCAATGGCGTGCGCGGCCTGGGCAACCTCATCATCGTCGAGCACCAGAACGGCTTCATCACGGCCTACGCGCACAACCGCGCGCTGCTCGTGAAGACCGGCCAGACGGTCAAGCGCGGCGCCAAGATCGCCGAACTCGGCCAGAGCGACACCACGTCGCCGCGCCTGCACTTTGAAATCCGCCGCCAGGGTACGCCGGTGGATCCGATGCAATACCTGCCGCCCAAATGACGCCCACCCTGGTATTCGACCTCGAGACCATCCCCGACGCCGACGGACTGCGCAAGCTCAACGGCTGGGACGCCGACGTGCCCGACCACGAAGTGGTCGAGCGTGCGCTGACCGCCCGGCGTGAGGCCGTGGGCCACGATTTCCTGCCTCTGCATCTGCACAAGGTCGCGGTGGTGGGCTGCGTATTCCGCGACGACCAGGGCTTTCGCGTCAAGACGCTGGGCCAGCCTGACGATCCTGAAGCGGCTTTGCTCGCGGGCTTCTTCAAGACCATCGAACGCTACACGCCCAAGCTCGTCAGCTGGAACGGCTCGGGCTTTGACCTGCCTGTGCTGCATTACCGCAGCCTGATCCAGGGTGTGCCGGCGCCGCGCTACTGGGACATGGGCGAAGAAGACCGCGACTTCAAGTTCAACAACTATATTTCGCGCTACCACACGCGTCACGTCGATCTGATGGACGTGCTGGCCAAGTACAACGGCCGCGCCAACGCGCCGCTCGACGAATTGGCCAAGCTTTGCGGCTTTCCCGGCAAGCTCGGCATGGACGGCAGCAAGGTCTGGGAGGCCTGGAGCACGGGTCGCGCCGACGAAGTGCGGGCGTACTGCGAAACCGACGTGGTCAATACGTGGCTGGTGTATTGCCGCTTCCGCTTCCTGCGCGGTGAACTGGACCGTACCGCCTACGAGACCGAAATCGCGCTGGTGCGCGACACGCTCTCGGCCAGCGATGCGCCGCACTGGAAGGAATACATGGCGGCCTGGGACGCGGGCTGATCCGCGTGGGCAGCCGCGCCTGAACCCGCGCCATTGCGCAAGCGGGCAGGGCAAACCGACGGGGCCTGCATGGCCCCGTTCTCGCGTCTGGCGGGCAAGCAATCGACTGAAACAAGACGGCCGCAAACGAAACCTGGATGAAACTAGCCAGATCGCACAATGGCCTCGCTTTCTTCACTTTCAGGAGACCTTCATGTCCCGATTCGCTATCCGCTCCAATTTGGCCGTCCTTGCTATCGTCGCCGCGTCGAGCGGTTTCGCGGCTGGCTCCGCAATGGCTGCGCCTCCTCCCCCCGCCGAGGGCGGTCCGGCCGCCATGCACGAAGGCCATCGCGGCGGCGGTTTCCACAAGGGCATGCGTGACGGCATGCTCATTCCCGGACTGGGCCCCGTCTCCAAGGCCCAGGTTGCCGAGCTGAAGCTCGACGCCAAGCAGGAGGCACTGTTCAAGACCGCCCAGGAAGGCCAACGCAGCCTGCACGAAGCCATGCGCGCCGACGGCGGCAAGCGCCATGATCTGCTCAAGTCGCAGCTCGACAGCGGCAAGCTGGATCCCCGCGCGCTCATCGAGCAGTCGGAAAAGCGCCGCGACGCGTTCGGCCCGCAAGCCAAGCAGGTGCGCGACCAATGGCTGGCCGTTTGGGATAGCCTGAACGACACGCAGCGCGGCCAGGTCACCAAGATCGTCAAGGAACGCGAAGCCCGCATGGCCGAGCGCCACGCCAAGATGGAAGGCCGCCATGGCGAGAAGGGCCGTCCCGGCTTGCCGGGAGCACCCGGCAAGCCGGGTGCTCCTGCCGCGGGCGACGTCCCGCCGCCCGCGCCGCCGAAGGCTAACTGATGGGCTCCTGACGGCCAACTAACGGGCAACTATCGGCCAACTAACGGCCAACTAACGGGCGATCGACGGCCTGCCGCCAGCCGAAGTGTCCCGGCAGCCGGTCCCCCGGGGCCGGGATGAAACCCTGCAGATCCAGACCCCGTCACGCCGCTCGCGTGCCGGGGTTTTTATCTTGGCGGCCACGAAAAAGTAGTCCCCGACGCCAGATTCCCCGTTATGAAGCATTCGCGCCAGCGAGCGCCCCACAACAGGGCACCAGTGTGGTGCGTCGCGGGGAAGGCAGCGCGCGGCGGCGCGCGCTGTCATCGCGCCGTCATGAAGCCAAAATCTGGCATGAACATTGCTTGATCGGAGTGAGCCGGCAGTATCCGTGCAGCAAGGCCGGCCAGCCGGATACGCCACGCGCTGTCCGCTTACTCGACAATCCGATCAGGACTCTCGCACCATGAAGAAGACGTTGCTAGCCTTGCCTTTCGCGCTTGCCGCTTGTTTTACAGGTCTGGCGCAAGCCGAACCCACCGATCTGGGTGGCGGCTTCTCGCTCAGCGGTAACGCCACCATCGTCAGCGACTACCGGTTTCGGGGCTATTCCCAGACCGACTTCCGTCCCGCCGTCCAGCTGGGTTTCGACCTGAACCACAGCTCGGGCTTCTATCTGGGCAACTGGAACTCCAACGTCTCCAGTTTCGTCTTCACGGACGGCAACCTGGAAATGGATTTCTACGGCGGCTGGAAGGGCGACGTGGGCGGCGGCTTCACGCTGGATGCGGGCGTGCTGCATTACTACTATCCCGGCTCCAGTTCCCCCAAGGGCGGCAACTACAACAACACGGACCTCTACCTGGGCGCGTCCTACGGCAACTACAGCCTCAAGTATTCGTACACCCCCAGCGACTTTTTCAGCACGCCGGACAGCAAGGGCACCTGGTATCTGGACGGAACGGCCACGTTCGACCTGGGCGACGGCTGGGGGCTGCTGGGCCATCTGGGCTACCAGAAGCTCAAGAACCAGACCAACATGGACGGCGACTCGATCGGCCATTACGTCGACTACAAAGTGGGCGTGACCAAGGACCTGAAGGGCTGGATCCTCGGCCTGGCGGCCGTCGGCGCCACCAAGGACAACTGGCTGCCCACCAAATACGGTCACCCGTCGGGCCGTATCGGCGCTGTCTTCTCGGTCGCGCGCTCGTTCTGATATCCGTGGCGGCGCCTGAACGGCGCCGGCCTTTGGGGCTGTTCCGGCACGCCGCCTTGCCCGGCGGCGGGCCGGAACAGCCCCTTTTTTATCTGCGCGGGGCGCAGCTTCTCATGGCGTGGTACCGGCCGCTCCGGCCCCTTCAAACCCGATTTCCGGTAATTCGCGAAGACCTTCTACAATCATGGGTTGCGTGCAATTCTGGACTGCGTGAGATGTCTGACGTTTTGAGTATCGAATCCCTGGACCTGGAAGCCAGGGGGATCGCCCGCCGTGACGGGAAAGTCATTTTCGTGGAAGGCGCCTTGCCGGGCGAACGGGTCACCGCGGTCACGTTGCGCCGCAAGCCTTCCTATGAGACCGCCCGTGTCGACGAGGTGCTGCGTCCCTCATCGCAACGCGTGGAACCCCGCTGCCCGCATTTCGGCGTCTGTGGCGGCTGCGCCATGCAGCATCTCGAGCCCACGACGCAGGTGGCGATCAAGCAGCGCGCGCTCGAAGACACCTTCTGGCATGTCGGCAAGCTGCGTCCAGCGCTGATCCTGCCGCCGCTGCAGGGCCCGACCTGGGGCTACCGTTACCGTGCGCGCCTGTCGGTACGCGTGGTGCCCAAGAAGGGCGGCGTGCTCGTGGGCTTTCACGAACGCAAGAGCAGCTTCGTGGCCGACATGCGCGAATGTCATGTGTTGCCGCGCCACGTCAGCGATCTGTTGATCCCGCTGCGCGAAATGATCGCGTCCATGTCCGCGCCCGACCGCATGCCCCAGATCGAGGTGGCCCTTGGCGAGGGCGTGACGGCGCTGGTGCTGCGCCACCTGCTGCCGCTGACCGACGGCGACATCGCCATCCTGCGCGCCTTCGCGGCCCAGCACAACGTGCAATGGTGGCTGCAGTCCAAGGGGCCGGAAACGGTGCATGCGCTGGAGCGCGAGCACAACGACGCGTTGTCCTACACCATGCCGGAATTCGGCCTGCGCATGCCGTACCGGCCCACCGATTTCACGCAGGTCAACCACGCCATCAACCGCGCGATGGTCTCCCGCGCGCTCAAGCTCCTGGACGTGCAGCCCACCGATCGCGTGGCCGATCTGTTCTGTGGCCTGGGCAACTTCACGCTG
>DMTA01000381.1 GCA_003454835.1 Achromobacter sp.
TCGTAGCCCCGCGCGCCCCAGACCGCCGACGCGCCGGGCGTCTTAAGAACGCTCCTAGCAAATGCGCCGAACGTCCTAAGAACCCCGGCGACCAAACGCGCCCATCGTCTCAAAAACCCCGCCGGACAAATTCGCCGAACGTCTCAAGAACCCAGCCGAGCAAACGCGCCAAACCTCACGAAAGACGCCCCGCAAGCCGCACCGCCAGTCCTTAAAAAACCAGACGATCAAGCACTCACATTCGCAGCCCGTCACCCTCAACGGCCACCACATCATCCCCACCCAGCGCCTGATAAACCGTCACCTGATTCACCAACCGGTTCAGCATGTTCTCATCGCTGGCCACCTCAGCCACCCGCCGCTTCTCCTGCGCATCCAGCCAATCCCGCAGCGGCACCGCCCCCGCCCGATACCTGACTTCATACAGCCGCTCAGCCTCCCGAGCCGCCCGCAACGACAGATCCAGCTGCTCCGCACGAATCGACAACTGCGTCCGATTCGACAGCGCATTCTCCACATCCGCCATCGCCTGATAAAGCGCCTGCCGGAACGTCACCACCCGCTCCTCAAAATCCGTCTTCGAAATCCGGATATTGAGCTGCATCTGGTTCCATTGCAGAAATGGCAACGTCAACCCCGCCCCCAACGTCCCGATCGGATTCTTCAACACATCCGACAACGTCGGGCTAGAAGTGCCCAACGCCCCCGTCAACGTCACCGGCGGATAAAAGCTGGCCCGCGTCGCATCTACGGTAGCCAGCGACTCCCGCAACCGCAGTTCAGCCGCCCGCAGATCCGGCCGCCGCCCCAGCAACTCCGCCGGCACCCCCGCCCGCGCCTCCGGCAACGCACTCGACGGCAACCGCATCGGATCCGCCGTAATACGATCCGGCGGACCATCGAACAGAATCGTCAACGCATTGATGTATTCCACCCGCTGCTGCACCAGCAACGCATGCGCCGCCTCCTGGCTAGCAACCGTCTGCTCGGCTTCGGCCAGCTCCAGCGCCGACGCCCCGCCCGCCGCATACTGCGCCCGCACCAGATCCTGCGTCCGGCGCGCGTAGGCAATGCTCTCCTCGCTGCTCGCAATCCGCTGGTTGATGAACGCCGTCTGCCAGTACAACGTCGCCGTCGTCCCCACCAGCGACAGCGCCGCGGCCTGGCGGTCCTGCTCCGTCGCCAGCGCCTCCCACTGCGCCGCATCCCGCTGGCGCGCCAGCTTGCCCCACAGATCCACCTGATAGCTCACCGTCAGCTCGGCCGAATTGGCCCGCGTGATCGCGCGATCCCCATACAGATTGCGCACCCGAGACACGTTCGCGTCCCCGCCCAACTGCGGCATCAGCTGATCGTCCGCCAGCCCCGCCTGATACTGCGCCCGCCGCACGCGGATCGCCGCCGCCGCCAGATCGTTGTTGCGCGCCAGTGCCGTCTCCACCAGCCCGTTCAGCACCGGATCATCGAAATTGCGCCACCAGTCGCCACCGTCCGCCAACGACGCCTGCGCGCCCGCATCAGCGCCCGCCCCCGCGTAAGTCCAGGATGCCGGCACACTCACCGCCGGCCGCTCGTAATCCGTACGCAGCAGACCGCACCCGCCCAGCGCCAGCAAGAGCGCCACGCCAAGCGGTTTGCACACAAGAGAAACTGCTTTCATCTTCCTCATTCCCGGGCCAGCGCCTCGACGGGATCCAGACGCGCCGCATTGCGCGCCGGCAGATAGCCAAAAATCACACCGATCAGCGTCGAGCACGTGAATGCCGCCACCATCGATGCCGTGGAATAGATCATCTGGAACGAGCCGCCCGTCGCCTTGCTGACCAGCACGCCCAAGCCCAGCGACAACAGGATGCCCACCGCCCCGCCGATCAGGCACACCAGCACCGCCTCGATCAGGAACTGCTGCATGATGTCACTGCGCCGCGCGCCCACCGCCATCCGCACCCCGATCTCGCGCGTGCGCTCGGTCACCGACACCAGCATGATGTTCATCACGCCGATGCCGCCCACCATCAGCGAAATCAGCGCGATCAGCGACACCAGCAGCGTCATCGTCGCCGTCGTGCGCTCGATCGTCTTGCGCACCGCATCCGTGTTGAACACGAAAAAGTCCTTCACCACGTGCCGGCGCGTCAGCACCCGCACGATCGCCTGTTCGGCGGCGGCCGGCGGCGTCGCGTCGTTCACGCGCACCGTGATGCTTTTCAGGTGCTGCTGCCCCAGCACCCGTGACAGCGCCGTCGTATAGGGAATCCACACGTTCAGCGAGTCGTTGCTGCCGAACACCGTGTCCTTCTTCTGCGTCACCCCGATCACGCGCGCCGGCATCGATCCCAGGAAGATCACCTGCCCGATGGGCTCCGTATGCGACCCGAACAGCGCACGCCGCGTGCCCTCGTCGATCACCACTTCCTGCGCGCGGCGCGCCACGCTGGTCTCGTCAAAGAACTTGCCCTCGGCCAGCTTGATCGCGCGCACCCGGAAATATTGATCGCCCACGCCCTGGATCGATCCATTCACCGACACGTTGCGGTAACGCAGCGTATTGCTCGTGCCCACTTCCGGCGTCACGCTGTCCACATAGGACTCGCGCGCCAGCGCCTCCGCGTCGGCCGCCACCAGCGTGCGGATGTTCACCGCCTTCTCGTCGCCGAAATCCTTGCCCGGGAAGACCTCCACCGTGTTCGTGCCGATCGCGCTGATGTCTTCCAGGATCTTGCGCCGGGAACCTTCGCCCAGCGCCACCACCGACACCACCGCCGCAATGCCGATGATGATGCCCAGCATCGTCAGCGACGTGCGCAGCCGGTGCGCGTTCATCGCCAGCAACGCCATCCGCAGCGCCTCGCCGCAGCGGTCCAGATACGCCTGCCAGGCCGGCCGCTGGGCCATCGCCGGCGCCTCGTCCAGCGACGTCTGATGGCGCGGCGCGTCCGGATTGCGCTTGTCCGCGACGATCTCGCCGTCGCTGATCTCGATGATGCGCTGTGCGTGGCGCGCCACGTTCATATCGTGCGTGACGATGATGATCGTGTGTCCCGCCGCGTTCAGCTCTTCCAGGATGCGCAGCACCTCCTGGCCCGTATGCGTGTCCAGCGCGCCCGTGGGCTCGTCGGCCAGGATGATGTCGCCGCCGTTCATCAGCGCCCGCGCGATACTCACGCGCTGCTGCTGACCGCCGGAAAGCTGGCCCGGCCGGTGTTCTGAACGATCCCCCAGGCCCAGCCGCGCCAGCAAGGCCGAGGCCCGCTCCAGCCGCGCCTCGCGGCGCTTTCCCGCGTAGACGGCCGGAACCTCCACGTTGCCCTGTGCGCTCAGGTCCGCCAGCAGGTGATAGCGCTGGAAGATGAACCCGAAGTGCTCCCGGCGCAGCTCTGCCAGCTCGTCCGGATCCAGTTCGCCCGTGCTGCGGCCGTCGACCTTGTAGTCGCCGCGCGTGGGCCGGTCCAGGCAGCCCAGGATGTTCATGAGCGTCGACTTGCCCGAGCCGGATGCTCCCACGATGGCGACCATCTCGCCCGCCTCGATCGTGAGGTTGACGTCTTTCAGGACCGCAATCGTCTGGTCGCCCGCCGGAAACTCGCGGCGCACGCCCGACAGGGAAATGAGCGGACCGCTCATGTCAGGCTCCCGGCTTGGCGGCAGCCGGCGACGAGTCCGCCGACACGACGCGTTCGCCCACCTCCAGGCCTTCCAGCACCTGCGCCTGCACATTGTTGTTCATGCCGATGCGGACCTGGCGCGTCTCGGTCTTGTTGCCGTCCAGCACCACGCGCACCTCGTATCGGCCATCCTTGCCGCGCTTGCCGAGCGCCGACGCGGGCACCACCACCGCATCCTTGGCCTCGCCCAGCACAATGAACACCTGCGCCGTCATCGAGATGCGCAGCTTCTCGTCGGGGTTGGGCACGTCGAACAGCCCGTTGTAATAGACCGCGGCGCTGGTGGACGTACTGGTCGAGGACGTCAGCGACGACGCCGCGTCATCCTTCTGGATGGAATCCGGGGCCGGTTCCACCGCGCGCAAGGTGGCGCGGTAGCGCTCGTCCGGTTCGCCCAGGATGGTGAAGTAGACCGGCAGCCCGGGCTTGACCCGCGTCACGTCGGCCTCGGAGATCTGCGCCTTGATCGTCATGGTGTCCACCTGCGCCACCTTGATGATGGTGGGCGCGCTCTGGATGGAGTTGACCGTCTGGCCTTCCTTGGTCACCACCGCCACCACCATGCCGTCGATCGGCGAGACGATGCGCGTGTAACCCAGGTTGACCCGGGCCGTGTCCACCTGGATCTCGGCCTGCGCGATCTGCGCGTCCAGCGACGCGATCTCGGCGCGGGTCACGGCCAGCGTGGCCTCGGCGGTTTCATAGGCCTCGCGCGAGCTGGCGTCGGCCGCCAGCATCATGCGCTGGCGCTTGAACGCCAGTTCAGCCTGCTTCAGCGTGGCGACCTTGGCCGCCCGCTCGGCGCGCCGCGTCTGCAGCGCCGCTTCGGCGTTGCGCAGCTCGTTCTGCTGGGTCAGGTCATCGATCTCGGCAACCAGTTGTCCTTTCTTGACTCGATCGCCCAGTTCCACCTTCAGGGACTTGAGCTGGCCCGTGGCCTGCGCGCCGACGCTGACGCGTTCGATGGCATCGATGGTGCCGCTGGCCAGGACGCTGTCTTCCAGGTTTGCACGGGACACCTCGGCCACGGCGAAAGTGGGCGGCGGCGGCGCCGAGAAGAACGCGGCGCGCGCACCGAAGACAAGAAGCAGGAGGATGACGGCTATCAGGACGTAGCGCTTGAACTTGCTGCGGGACTTTTTCATTGAACCTGGACGATGGGGACGGCAAGGCGCCACGAGCGGCGCCGGTAATGCTGCAAACCAGCGGTGAAAACCGTAGACGGATTGCACCACACGGTGGGTTCCGTTGCGTGAACGATACAACGATCCCCTCACTGCTTCGGAACCGTTTTACCGCGCCTGCCGCGAACGTGCCGTCATCTTGCCGAATAAGCGCACGACTTGTCCGGTAGAGACCGTTAACTTCGCAGTGTGACTAGTCACTGTCCGCTGCAGCGCAAAAACGCATCGCCTCGACATAGCCGGATGTTACGAACAGAATGAATGCAGTTAAGCCGTGTCTACCTCCAACAGATCCCCCTCCTCGCCATCCAGTTCCCCGGAATTTTCCGGGGCGGTGCTTTTGTGCCTGCTGGCAATGATGAATCATGTGGCGCTGACCGGGGGACGGATCACCGTTTCCCTGACGGCGCTGCAGATGGGGCTGTCCACATTCACGGTGGGTACGCTGGTTGCGGTGTTTGCCGTGCTGCCGATGCTGTTTTCAGTGCGCGCGGGACGCTGGGTGGACCGGGTCGGCATCGTCCGTCCGCTGGTTATCGGCACCACTTTGGTGGCTTTCGGCACGCTACTTCCTTCTATTTCGCAAACCCAGTCCGCCCTGCTCGTTGCGTCCTGCTGCATCGGCATCGGCTTCATGCTGCACCAGGTTGCCACGCAGGATCTGCTGGGACACGCCGAGCCCGAGAAGCGACTGCGCAATTTCTCGTTCATGTCGTTGGCCCTGGCAGGGTCGGGATTTTCCGGTCCTTTGATCGCCGGTCTGGCCATCGACCATCTGGGCACGCGCACGGCCTTCGGCCTCCTCGCCGTCGGGCCCCTGCTCTCGGGAATCGGCCTGTATGCGCTGCGGCATCAATTGAAAGCCGTCGACGCCGCCATCACCGGCGTGCGTGAGGCCCAGCGCCGCCGGGTGACCGAATTGCTGGCCGTGCCCGCCCTGCGTCGTGTCCTGATGGTGAACACCATTCTGTCCGGCGCATGGGATACCCATCTGTTCGTCGTGCCGATCTTTGGCGTGGCGATCGGTCTGTCCGCCACCACCATCGGCGTCATTCTTGCGTCCTTCGCGGCGGCAACTTTCGTCATTAGGCTGGCTTTGCCGCTTATCCAGCGCAGGGTGCGGTCATGGACCCTGGTTCGCGTGGCCATGGCCACGGCGGCCATCGATTTTGTGCTTTACCCGCTGTTCACCGACGTTACCGTCCTGATCGTGCTGTCTTTCATCCTAGGACTGGCGCTGGGTTGCTGCCAGCCCAGCATGCTGTCCCTGTTGCACCAGTACTCGCCCCCTGGCCGCGCCGCCGAGGCCGTCGGACTGCGCATGGCGCTGATCAACGGGTCGCAGGTGTCCCTGCCGTTGACCTTCGGCGCGCTGGGTGCGGTAATTGGCGTTGCCCCGCTTTTCTGGGCCTATTCAGTGGCGCTGATGGCCGGGGGATGGGCCAATCGAAATCCCCCGCACGAGTCTGAACGGAAAACGTAGTTGTGAACAAGCAGTCCTCCTCCTCCGACCTCTCTGGCGCGTCCTTGCCCTTCCGGCTCTGGACGGCGGAAGAACGACAAGCGTCGCTCGACGACGCGCTCAAACACTGGCAGGCCGGGGAAGACGTGTGGGTATTCGGGTACGGATCCCTCATATGGCGGCCGGATTTCGACTTTCAGGAACGGCGATTGGCCACCCTGCGCGGCCACCATCGGGCGCTGTGCCTGTGGTCGCGGGTGAACCGGGGTACGCCCGAATGCCCGGGCCTGGTGTTCGGACTGGACCGCGGCGGCTCCTGCCGGGGCGTGGTCTACCGCCTGGCCGGCGACCAGGTCCCCAATTACTTTCCCGCCCTGTGGGAACGTGAGATGTCCACAGGCGCCTACCTGCCCCGCTGGATCAACTGCGCGACGGACGAAGGGGTCGTCCGCGCGCTGGTCTTCATCATGAATCGCAGCAATCCGGCCTATATCCGCGCCCTGCCCGAGCCGGAACTGCTGGAGATCGTGCGCCGCGCGGCGGGACGCTACGGCCCGTGCACGGACTATGTGGTGCAGACCGCACAGGCCTTGCGCTCGGCCGGCATCCACGACGCCCGGCTCGACGCGATCGCCCGCCGGCTGGAACTGGACGGCCACCCGCTGCCCGAGGGTCCCTGACGCGGGACGGGCCGACAGGCGCGGCGAACTTGTCCGGGGCCTGCGCGGGGTCAATGAGGGGCCGGTCTTCCAGGCGGTATAAACTCCCTGTTATCAACGCTGAACCCCTAAGACCATGTCCGTCTCTGATCTGCGTCAAAGCTACGAAAAGAATGTGCTCCTGGAAGACCAGGCCGCCCGCTCCCCGTTCGAGCAATTCACCCGATGGTTCGACGAGGCCCTCGCGGCCAAAGTGCCGGAACCCAACGCCATGACCCTGGCGACGGTGGATGCCAGCGGCCAGCCCAGCGCCCGCATCGTCCTCATCAAGGGCTTTGACGAACAGGGCTTCACGTTCTTCACCAATTACGAATCGCGCAAGGGCCTGGACCTGCTGGCCGAACCGCGCGCCAGCCTGTTGTTTTTCTGGCAGCCGCTGGAACGCCAGGTCCGCATCGAGGGCGTGGTGGAAAAGGTGGCCGCCGAAGAGTCGGACGCCTACTATCACAGCCGCCCGGCCGGATCGCGCATCGGCGCCTGGGCCTCGCGCCAGAGTCAGCCGATCACCCGCGAAGAGCTGGAAGCCCGTGAAAAGGAATTCCGCGAACGTTTCGGTGAACAGCCGCCGCGTCCGCCGCATTGGGGCGGCTACCGCCTGAAGCCCACCGCCTTTGAATTCTGGCAGGGCCGGCCGTCCCGCCTGCACGACCGCCTGCGCTATGTCGCGGACGGCACGGGCTGGAAGATCGAACGCCTGTCTCCCTGATACGGGCGCCCCGACGCGGGGCGTCCCCACGCCGGGCGCCTCCCGCGCCCGACCGAACCGTCTACTGCATGTCCGCCTCCTCCCCTGATTTCGATTCCGTCTTCTTTCGTACCGCGCTGGGCCGCTACGCCACCGGCGTGACGGTCGTGACGACCGCCGGCCTGGACGGCGCTCCCATCGGCCTGACGGTCAGCTCGTTCAATTCGGTCTCGCTGAACCCGCCGCTGGTGCTGTGGAGCCTGTCGCTGGGTTCCTCGTCGCTGGACGCTTTCGAACAGTGCGAGCGCTACGTCGTGAACGTGCTGAGCGCGGACCAGATTGCGCTGGCCCGGCGTTTCGCGACCGGCAAGACGCCGGACCGCTATGCCGGCCTGCAGGTGCACTACGCGCCGGGCGGCACGCCGATGCTGGACGGCCACTGCGCCGCCTGGTTCGAATGCCGCAACCGCAGCCGCTATGTCGAGGGAGATCACGTCATCATGGTCGGAGAAGTCGAACGTTGCGGTCATAGCGGCGAGCCGCCGCTGGTGTTTCATGCGGGCGGATTCGACCTGACGCCGGCCGGCACGCGCGCCGAGAAGGCCAAATCATGAGCGTCGACGTCGATTGCGTCGTCATCGGCGCCGGCGTGGTCGGGCTGGCAATCGCCCGCGCGCTGGCCCAGTCGGGACGCGAGGTGCTGGTGGCCGAGGCCACCGAGGCCATCGGCACCGGCACCAGCTCGCGCAACTCCGAAGTCATCCACGCCGGCATCTATTACCCCGCCGGCAGCCTGAAGGCGCGGCTCTGCGTGCGCGGCAAGCATCTGCTGTATGCGTACTGCGCCGAACGCGGCGTGCCGCACAAGCGGCTGGGCAAGCTCATCGTGGCGACCAGCCCCGAGCAGGCCACGCAGCTCGAAGGCATCGCCCAGCGCGCGCGCGCCAACGGCGTGGACGACCTGCAATACATCTCGGGCGAAGAAGCCATGCGCCTGGAGCCCGCGCTGCAATGCACCGCCGCGCTGGTGTCGCCATCCACCGGCATCGTCGACAGCCACGCGCTGATGCTGTCCTTTCAGGGCGAAGCCGAGAACGCCGGCGCCCAATGCGTCTTCCATACGCCGCTCGTGTCGGGGCGTGTGCGGCCCGAAGGCGGCTTTGAGCTGCAGTTCGGCGGCGATGACGCCATGCAGCTGACCTGCAACGTGCTGATCAACTCGGCCGGCCTGCAGGCGCCAGCGCTGGCGCGGCGCATCGAAGGCGTGCCGGCAGACAGCATCCCCACCGATTACCTGTGCAAAGGCAGCTATTTCACGCTGTCCGGGCGCGCGCCGTTCTCGCGGCTGATCTACCCCGTTCCCCAGCATGCCGGCCTGGGCGTGCACCTGACGCTGGACATGGGCGGCCAGGCCAAGTTTGGTCCCGACACCGAATGGGTCGGCACCGAGGACTACACGCTGGACCCGTCCCGCGCCGACGTGTTCTATGAAGCCGTCCGCAGCTACTGGCCCGCCTTGCCGGACGACGCGCTGGCGCCCGGTTACACGGGCATCCGGCCCAAGATCTCGGGCCCGCACGAACCGGCCGCCGACTTCGTCATCGCCGGCCCCGCCGTGCATGGCGTGCCGGGCCT
The DNA here is from genome assembly GCA_003454835.1 of Achromobacter sp. GTDB lineage: Bacteria > Pseudomonadota > Gammaproteobacteria > Burkholderiales > Burkholderiaceae_B > Achromobacter. The sequence continues at coordinate 9,351 of DMTA01000381.1, forward strand.
GGTGAACCTGTTCGGCATTGAATCTCCCGGGCTGACCTCCAGCCTGGCCCTGGCGGAAGAAACCCTGGCGCGCCTGTCCGCCTGATCTCCGCCCGCTCCCTCTTTCTTATTCAGCCATTTCCGCCATGCAGCACAACGACTACATCCTGACCCTGTCCTGCCCCGACCGAACCGGCATCGTCTACCGCGTCAGCGGCCTGTTGTTCGAACTGGGTTGCAACATCCTGGATTCGCAGCAGTTCGGCGACGAAGAGACCGGCCGGTTCTTCCTGCGCGTGCACTTCGACCTGCCGGTCGGCGCCTCCGCCGACGACCTGCGCGCCCGCCTGGACGCCATGTCCGCCGACTACGGCATGGAACTGAAGCTGCACGACGCGCGCCGCAAGGAACGCCTGCTGATCATGGTCAGCAAGCAGGGCCATTGCCTGAACGACCTGCTGTTCCGCGTGCACAGCGGCCATCTGCATGCCGAAGTGGCCGCCATCGTCTCGAATCACAACGACTACGCCGGCCTGGCCGCCACCTACAACATCCCGTTCCATCACCTGCCGGTCACGCCCGACACCAAGCTGGAACAGGAAAAGCAGGTGCTCAAGATCGTCGACGAGGCGAACATCGATCTGGTCGTGCTGGCGCGCTACATGCAGATCCTGTCCGCCGACATGTGCCGCGCGCTGACCGGACGCGCGATCAACATCCACCACAGCTTCCTGCCCAGCTTCAAGGGGGCACGTCCTTATCACCAGGCGCATGCGCGCGGCGTCAAGATCATCGGCGCCACGGCTCACTACGTGACCTCGGATCTGGACGAAGGCCCGATCATCGATCAGGACATCGAGCGCGTCGATCACACGATGACGGCGCAGGACCTGACCCAGGTGGGCAGCGACATCGAATCCCTGGTGCTGTCGCGCGCCGTGCGCAGCCACGTCGAACACCGCATCCTGCTGAACCGCAACAAGACCGTCGTGTTCCGCTGATCCTCACGCCTTTGACGGGACCGCGGCGGGCGGTTGCAACGGCGGAAACGCCTGCGCCACCAACGCCACCGCGCGCTCCTGCAAGGGCGAACGCGCCGCATGGGGCCAGATCACCTGGCTGATCGAGCGCGCCTCGTGTTCAAACGCAATGAACCGCGTGCCCGCCAGCCCGCTGCGCGACAGGCACGCCGGCACGATCGACACCCCCAATCCCTGCGACACCAGCGACGCCACGCTCAGCCAGTGGCGCACCTCGTGCCGGATCGCCGGCATGAAGCCGGCCGACACGCACATGGCCAACACGGTTTCGTAATAGCTGGGCGAGGCGGCCCGCGCAAAGAAGACGAAATCCTCCGCCGCGAGCTCCGCCAGTTGCAGCGATGTGCGCTGCGCCAGCGGATGCCCATCCGGCACGCACACGACGAACGGCTCGGCCATCAGGTCGCGCGCCTGCACGCCGTCCGGCACCGGATTGGCATGGATGAAGCCCAGGTCCTGCTCGCCGCGCCGCACCGCCTCGATCTGATCATGCGAATTCAGTTCGGTCAGTACGTGCTCCACGTCGGGCAGTTCCGTGCGCATGGCGCTAAGCAGCGCGGGCAGGCCCCGATACAGCATCGACCCCACGAAGCCGATGCGCAGCCGGCCGCGCAGGCCCGCGTCCACCTGGCGCACCAGCGTGCGGACCTCTTCGGCCTGGCGCAGCAGAATCAGGGCCTCGTGGTACAGCGCCTGGCCAGCGTCGGTCAGTTCCACATGCCGGCTGGTGCGGGCCAAGAGGCGCGCGCCGATGTTCTCTTCCAACTGGCGGATCGCGTAGCTGAGCGGCGGCTGCGAGATGTGCAGGCGCGCCGCGGCGCGGCTGAAATGGCGCTCTTCGGCCACGGCGATGAAGTAGCGCAGCAGCCGGGGTTCCAGGTCCATGCGTCCCTCCTTAAGGCATATCTATATTTTTTTTGGATTGATCTACATCAAAACAGTATTTGAATAGATAAATCAAGGCCCGCACCATAGGACATCTCCCCGTCTCGACCGGATGCCGCCATGGATACCCCCGTCTTGCCCGATGCCGCCACTACCACGCCCGTCCCGGATTCGCGTGGGCTGAACCTGTTCGACGCCGATCCGTATGCCGAAGCGCTGAGCCGCCGCTACCTGCCGCCCGCCCTGCACGCGCATCTGCTGCCGCACCTGAGCCGGTTGGGCGAACTGGCGGGCGGGGTGATGGACGAACTGGCGTCCGTGGCCGACAAGCATCCGCCGACGCTGTCCGTGCGCAGCCGCGCCGGCACGGACGAGTCCCGCATCGACAAGCACCCTGCCTATGTCGAACTGGAACGCCTGGCATACAGCGAATTCGGGCTGGCCGCCCTGTCCCATCGGGGTGGCGTGCTCGGGTGGCCCGAGCCCATGCCTGCGGCCGCCAAGTACGCGCTCAGCCATCTTTTCGTGCAGGCGGAATTCGGCCTGTGCTGCCCGGTCAGCATGACCGACTCGCTGGCGCGCACCCTGCGCAAGTTCGGCGATCCGGCCCTGGTCGAGCGCGTGCTGCCGCAGGTGACGTCGCAGGATTTCGACACGCTGCGCCAGGGCGCCATGTTCATGACCGAACAGGGCGCGGGCTCGGATGTCAGCGCCACCGAAGTCACGGCGCAAGCGCAGGACGATGGCACGTGGCGCATTCACGGGGACAAGTGGTTCTGCTCGAACCCGGACGCCGGCTTCGCGATGGTGCTGGCCCGCAGCGAAACGGATCCCGGCCTGAAGGGCGTGTCGCTCTTTCTGCTGCCGCGCGATCTGGCGGACGGCTCGCACAACCACTACCGCATCCTGCGCCTGAAGGACAAGCTGGGCACGCGCTCGATGGCCAGCGGCGAGATCCGTCTGGAAGGCGCGGTGGCGTGGCTGGTGGGCGAACGCGGCCGCGGCTTCAAGCACATGGCCGACATGATCAACAACTCGCGCCTGTCCAACGGCATGCGCGCCGCCGGCCTGATGCGCCGCGCCGTCACCGAGGCGATCTACGTGTCGCAGCATCGCCGCGCCTTCGGCAAGCGGCTGATCGACATGCCGCTGATGCAGCGTCAGCTCGTCAAGATGATCGTGTGGGCTGAACAGGCGCGCAGCGTCATGTTCCAGACGGCGCGCGCGCTGGCCGACGCCGATCAGGGCGCGGCGGACCCCGCGCTGGCGCGCATTCTGACGCCGCTGATCAAGTTCCGCGCCTGCCGCGATGCGCGCAAGGTCACCGGCGACGCGATGGAAGTGCGCGGCGGCTGCGGCTATATCGAGGAGTTCACCGAACCCCGCCTGGTGCGCGACGCGCACCTGGGCTCCATCTGGGAAGGCACCAGCAACATCGTCGCGCTGGATGTCCTGCGCGCCATCAAGAAAGAGAATTCCCTGCCGGCGCTGCGCAGCCACATCGACCGCCTGCTGGCTGACGGCGCGCCCTGCCCGCCCGAACTGGCCGATCTGCAGGCCAGCGCCCTGGAAAAGACCTATGCGCTGGCGGAACATGCCGCGCAAGGCCACCATGCGCAACTGGCGCGTCAGGCCGCATCGCTGCTGTATCACGCGGTGTCCATGGCCGCGTTGCGCTGGGAGGCCGCCGGCACGGGTCTGGAAAGCCGTGCACGGCTGGCCGACCAGGTGCTGCTGCACCGCCTGGCGCCGCGCGATCCCTATGCCATCCCGCCAGACGAAAGCGCGGCCTGCCAGGCCATCCTGCAATACGCGCTGTAACGCCCATCCGGCTTTTGCAGTAACCCGACGCCGGCGGCACAGCCGGCGCGCCATCCACTGGAGACATGCATGAAACGCTATTTCACCCCCCTGTTCCTGGCGGCCGCCGCCGTCATAGCGGCCACCCCCGCCGTCGCCGCAGACGCCTACCC
>DMTA01000412.1 GCA_003454835.1 Achromobacter sp.
CGCAGCGCCACCCGCAGCGCCGGCGTATGCCTATCCGACGTGACCCATCGCCGGATCGCTGATCAGATCCTTGCCCGTCTCCATCCGACCCGCAAAGCGCCGCTGGTACGCCGCATACCCATCGCAAGCAACCACGAAGTCATACCACTGGCCGCTGTCGCTGACCGGCCAGGCAAGCTCGCCGGTCTGTCCGGGTTCGACCGTCGCGGTCCACGGCCCATCCCCGCGATACGCCATTGCCTTGACGGTGAACGTGCAAGCCTTCGCGCCGGTATTGTGCAGCTTGACCTGCACCTGCGGATCATCACAAGGCACGTAGCACACCTGGATCTCCGGCTGGGCGCCGCCCGCCTGCATCAGATCGCCCGAGAACGCGCGGTGAAAGCCGTTCGGCCCCAGCACCCACAGGTCGTACTTGCCCGCGTCGCCTGACACGTCCCACGCGTCGTCCAGCGACTTGCCCGCTTCCACCACGTATCGCCTCGGAATGCGGTCCAGATGCAGCTTGTCGTACACATGGAATACCGCCGCTGTCTTGGCCGAGCTGGCGTTGGCGAACAGCAGCCGAACCCGGTTTTCACGCGCGTCTTCGCGGGCGCTGGCGTGCAATTCATACGGCAACGCGCGCGAGGGCCGTGTGCCTTGGGCCTGCGCGGCCAGTGTCTGTTGCGCCGGGATGGCGATGGCAGGTTGCGCTTCCTGCCATGTGGTCAGGCCGTCGGCATCCGTTTTGGTGCTGCGGCCGGACAGCGTGGGCAGCGGTGCGCTGTTGGGCGACACGAAATTCAGTGTGGACGTAAGGTCGCCGCACACGGCGCGGCGGAATGCGCTGATGTTGGGCTCCATGACGCCGAAGCGCTGCTCAAGAAATCGCAACGCCGAAGTGTGGTCGAACGCCTGCGAATTCACCCAGCCGCCGCGGCTCCAGGGCGAGATCACCCACATCGGCACACGCATGCCGGGACCGTAGGGCTTGCCGTCCGCGGTGAGCTGCTTGGGCGTCGCAGGCGTGTAGGTGTTGTATTCGAACGCCATCTCGGCGTCCGTCAGCGTGGACTTGCCGGCCAGCGTGCCGTCGTCGTTGCGGGATGGCGCGCTGGGCGTGGGCATGTGGTCGAAGAAGCCGTCGTTCTCGTCGTACGTGACCAGGAACACGGTCTTGCTCCAGACCTCGGGCGACAGCGTCAGCGCGTCCAGCGCGGCCTGGATGTACCACGCGCCCTTGGCGGGGCTGGAGGGGCCGGGGTGCTCGCTGTATGCCGCCGGCGGGATGATCCACGACACCTCGGGCAGGGTGCCGTTCATCACGTCGTCGCGCAGGCTCTGCAGCAGTCCGCCGTCCGGCATGGTGTTGCCGAAGCCCTTGGCGAATGGGCTGAACTGGTCGTCGATGGCCGGGTTGTACGCGGGGCCGCCCTGGTTCGTGACCTGGCGGTCCGCAGGCATCTTTTCGATCTCGGCGCGCCAGTGCCGAAAGCTCATCATCTCGTTGCAGCCGAAGTTGTCCGGGATGTTCTGGTAGACCTTCCAGCTCACGCCGGCCTGCTGCAGGCGGTCGGCGTAGGTGGTCCAGGTCCAGCCCTCGGTCGAAGGCCCCACGTCGGCGCCGTCGTTCATCTCGTTCATCACGACCGACACGTTGTCGCCGCTGGGGCCGTTGGTGCCGGTCCAGAAGAAAAGGCGGTTCGGAATCGTGCCTGCGTGCATCGCGCAGTGGTAGTTGTCGCACAAGGTGAAGGCGTCGGCCAGCGCGCGGTGGAACGGCACCTCGGCGGTCTCGTAGTAGCCCATGGACAACGGCTGCTTGGCGCTGGGCCAGCGATTCATGCGGCCGTGGTCCCAGGCGGCCTGACAGTTCGGCCACGAGTGCGGCGTGCTGCCCGCGCGCTGCGCGTTGCCCAGCCGCGCGTCCAGGTGATAAGGCAATTCCAGCGTGCCGTCGCTGCGCGTCTGATGGAATACCGACTTGCCGTTGGCGAGCGGAATAGGGAAGCGGTCGCCGAAGCCGCGCACGCCGGGGAAGGTGCCGAAGTAGCCGTCGAATGAGCGGTTCTCCAGCATCAGCATCACGACGTGCTTGACGTCCTGGATGGTGCCGGTGGGACTGTCGGCTTCGATCGCGAGGGCGCGGCGGATGCTGGGCGGAAACATCGACAAGGCGCTCATGGCCGCGGTGGCGCCGAGCGTGGTCGTGAAGAATTTTCTCTTGGAGGCGTCGATCGTCATTGGCTGTTCTGTCTGGAGTTTGCAGGAAAGGGCAGCTCTGCCGGCATCATGGCGCACAATGCGCCGCGCAGGTAGTCGGGGCGGGCGTGGTGGGCGTCGTGGTGGGGGGAGGCGGAGCCGGTTCGTCCGTGTCGTCGTCGCCGCCGCAGGCGGCAAGCAAGAACACCAGCGTTAGCGCGCAGCAGGCCGCGAGGCCGCGTCTTGCAATGACCAGCAAAGGGGAAGTGGTTTCCATGAGTCTGTGTGCGTGGATGGGCGGACGGCCCGCAATAGGCCGTTGCGCCGTCGCACAGGACGAGTGTCGGGCGGATGCTGCGGGCCACGAATGCGCCCGGCGGTGTGTCCGGACGACAGCCAATGAGTATTGGCACGCCGGATGTCGACGAATTGACAGGGGCCTGACGCGAAGCTGTCAGGCGGCCCTTTTTTGAAACGCCATGCTAGATGCGTGTCCAGGTGAAATCGAATTCAACGCGGGACTTTCGCATGGGTTAAACGCGCGCGACGCGCGTCACTTCCAGAACGGCTTGCTGCGCGCGAGATCGTCAAAGGCCTGCTGCGCTTCGACGACCAGTTCTTCCAGCCGCGCGCTGATCCAGCCCAGCGCGAACCAGGCTTGCGGATGCGTGGCCGTACACGACTGGTAGTAGTCCTTGGCCATCGCGAGGTCGTTGATTTCGCCCAGCACGTCCTGCACGCGGGACAGCAGCTTGCGATAGCCGCGCAGCTTGCTGGCGGGCAGCAGCGATTCGGCGAACGACAGGCCATAGCGCAGGCGCTTGCCGCGCTTGCGCAGATCGTGGCGGGCGGGGATGGCCAGTGCCGCGAAGTGCGTGCCCTGGTCGGCCACCTTGCCGTGCCAGCGGTGCAGGCGGCGCGCAAGAAGCTTGTGAAGATGCTGCGGTTCGGGCTCCGGCGTCAGCATCGGGATGATCGTGGGCTTGACGATGGGACCGGCCATGCCGCCTTCCAGCCGGATGGCGGGCTCGGGCGCGGCGTCGCTGGGCGTGCCGTTGGCGATGGTCTGGCTGTCCGTGTCAGGCTGCACGGGCGGCACGTCGAGCGACCATTCCAGCAGCGTGAGAAGCCATGCCTGAAAGGCCTGGCCGCCCGCGATGGTCTGCGCGTCCTCGTCGGGAGGCGCGGCTTCCATCGGAATCACGGGCATGCCGGCGCGCAACAGCGCGGGGGCGACGGTTTCGTTCAGCACGTCCTGGTCGCGATTGGCGCCGAACGCCGCGAAATGCGTGCGCACGCCCTGCAGCAGGGCGTCGGGCACCGGTGCAATCCAGCCGTCGAATAGCTTCCAGGCCGACCGCAGCCGGCGCACGCCCACGCGTAGTTGATGCACGTGTTCGGAGTTGCCGGCGCGGTATACGCCTTCGGTGTCGACCTCGGCCAGCACCGCGGCATTGCGGCAGATCTGGTCCAGGCATTCTGCCGCGATCGCGCCCATGGCCTGCGGCGGCGTCATGTCGTCGCGCAGCTTGACGGACGACGCGCCACGCGGCGCCCAGAATTGAGCGATGGCCTGCCCGCGGCGCGCTTCGTGGTCATCGCCGGCAGC
>DMTA01000151.1 GCA_003454835.1 Achromobacter sp.
GGCCAGCGGCACCACGCCCAGGATGAACGCCAGCGACGTCATCACGATGGGACGGAAGCGCAGCTTGGCGGCCTGGATGGCGGCGTCGGCCAGCGAATGGCCCTGCTCGCGCAGGCTCTTGGCAAACTCCACGATCAGGATGGCGTTCTTGGCCGCCAGCCCGATGATGGTGATGAGGCCCACCTTGAAATACACGTCGTTCGGCATGCCCAGCACCGTCACCGCCAGCACCGAACCCAGCGCGCCGATCGGCACAATCAGCATCACGGACGCCGGAATCGACCAGCTTTCATACAGCGCGACCATCAGCAGGAACACCACCAGGAAGGCCAGCGCGAACAGCATGGGCGCCTGCGAACCGGCAAACTTCTCCTGGTACGACAGGCCCGTCCATTCGTAGCCGATGCCTTCCGGCAGACCCGCCACGATGCGCTCGATCTCGGCCATCGCCTGGCCGGTGCTGCTGCCGGGCATCGCGTCGCCCGCGATCTTGAACGCCGGATAGCCGTTGTAGCGGGAGATCTGCACGGGGCCGTTCTCCCACTCCGTCTTCACGAACGCGCTCAGCGGAACCATGCCGCCCGTCTTGTTGGGCACGTTCAGTTTCAGGATGCTTTCCGGGGTCATGCGGTCGCGCACGTCGGCCTGCACCACCACGCGCTGCAGGCGTCCGGCGTTGGCAAAGTCATTGACCGTGGCCGACCCGTAGGCCGCCGAGATCGCCGTGCTGATCACGTCAAAGCCCACACCCAGCGCCTCGGCCTTCTCGCGGTCGATGTCCAGGCGCAACTGCGGCGCGTCGGCCAGGCCTTCCATCATGGCGTAGGCGATCACGGGCGAACTGTTGGCCTGCGCCAGCAGCTGGTTTCGTGCGTCGGTCAGCGCCGCGCGGCCCAAGCCGCCACGGTCCTGCAGCCGCAGCGCGAAGCCGCCCGAATTGCCCAGCCCTTCGATGGGCGGCGGGTTGACGGCCATGACCGCGCCGTCGTCGATCACCGCAAAGCGCTCGTTCACGGTGGCGGCCACGTCGGTGGCCGATTGGCCCTCGCCGCGCTCGGACCAGTCCTTGAGCGTGGGGAACGCAATGCCCGCGTTCTGGCCCGTGCCCGAGAAGCTGAAGCCCATGACCGTGAAGGCGTCGCCCATCGCGTCCAAGGACAGCAGGTGCTGTTCGACGTCGGCCACCACCTTGTCGGTCCGCATGTGCGTCGCGCCCGGCGGCAATTGCACGTCGACGATGACGTAGCCCTGGTCTTCCGGCGGAACGAACGACTCTGGCACGCGCACGTACAGCACGGCCAGCACCGCGACGATGGCCAGGTAGATGACCATGTACCGGCCCGTGCGGCGCACCAGACGCGTGTTCAGCGCCTCGAAGCGGCCGGTCAGGCGGTTGAAGACGCGGTTGAACCAGCCAAAGAAGCCCTTCTTTTCGTCATGATGGCCCTTGGGGATGGGCTTGAGAAACGTGGCGCAAAGCGCGGGCGTGAACGTCAGGGCCAGGAAGCCCGAGAACAGGATCGACACGGCCAGCGACAACGAAAACTGCTGATAGATCACGCCGACGGAACCGCTCATGAACGCCAGCGGCAGGAACACGGCAGACAGCACCAGCGTGATGCCGACGATGGCGCCGGACACCTGCTCCATGGCCTTGACCGTGGCCTCGCGCGGCGACAGCCCTTCCTCGGCCATGATGCGTTCGACGTTCTCGACCACGACGATGGCATCGTCCACCAGAATCCCGATGGCCAGCACCATGCCGAACATGGTCATCATGTTGACCGAGAAGCCCAGCACCGACATCACTGCAAACGTGCCAAGCAGACACACCGGCACCACGATCGTCGGAATCAACGTGTAGCGGAAGTTCTGCAGGAACAGGAACATCACCAGGAAGACCAGCACCATCGCTTCCAGCAGCGTGTGCACCACCTTCGTGATCGCCACGCTGACGAACTTGGAGGTGTCGAACGGCACCGAGTATTCAACGTCCTCGGGGAACGACGCCGACAATTCTTCCAGGCGCGCATTCACGGCCTTGACGGTGTCGATGGCGTTGGCGCCCGGCGCCAGCTGCACCGCCGCACCCACGGACTTCTTGCCGTTCAGACGCGTTTCAAAGTCGTAGCTCTGGCGGCCGACTTCCAGACGCGCCACGTCGGCCAGACGCACGGACGAGCCGTCCGGGTTGGCGCGCAGGACGATGCGCCCAAATTCCTCGGGATTGTCCAGCGTGCCTTTCACGGCCAGCGTGGCGGTCAATTCCTGCTCCGGCGCGCCGGGCCGGCTGCCGAAGCTGCCGGCCGGCACCTGCACGTTCTGCGCGGCAATGGCCGCGTTGACGTCGGCCACCGACAGCCCCAGACCCAGCAGCTTCTGCGGATCGATCCACACGCGCATCGCGGCTTCGGCGCCGAAGAACTGCACCTTGCCCACGCCGTTCACGCGGCGGATTTCGTTGTTGATGTGACGCGCGGCGTAGTCGGACAGACCGACCACGTCCTTGTGCGCGTCATCGCCCTTGTACGTGAGGGCGTAGATCATCAGGAAGTTCGAGCTGGCCTGCTCAACCTGCAGACCCTGCTGCGTCACGGCCGTGGGCAGGCGCGCCTCGGCCTTCTTGATGCGGTTCTGCACGTCCACCTGCGCCAGGTCGGGGTCCGTGCCCGGCTGGAACGTGACGGTGATTTCGGCGCTGCCGCTCGAACTGCTGGACGACTCGTAGTACAGCATGTTCTTCGCGCCGTTCAGCTCTTCCTCGATGACGCTGGTCACCGAATCGACCAGCACCGTCGCGGACGCGCCCGGGTAGATGGCGGAAATGGTCACCTGCGGCGGCGCGACCACCGGAAACTGCGACACGGGCAGCGACGGAATCGCCAGCAGCCCCGCGAGCGAGATGAAGATGGCCACCACCCAGGCGAAATTGGGGCGGCCAATGAAAAACTTGGACATGGTCTAACCTCGGATTTGCGCGCGATTCATGAGGGCCGCTTATTGCTTGGCGGTCGCGGCGGCATCGCCCGCGGCGGCCACCTTGGGCTCGCTTAGGGGCGTCACGCTGACTTTCTGACCCGGCACCGCGGCGCTGACGCCGCCCACGATCACCCGGTCGCCGGGGGCCAGGCCCTCGGTGATGTGCCAATCGCCGCCGCGCATCGTGCCGGTCTGCACCGCGCGGGATTCCACGACGTCATCCGCCCCAACGACCAGCACCTGCGGCTTGCCATCGGTACTGCGCGTGACGGCGCGCTGCGGAACCAGGATCGCTTGCGGATCCACCCCTTGATGCGTGCGCACCCGGACATACATGCCCGGCAGCAGCAGCACACCGGGGTTGGCGAACTCGCCGCGCAGGGCCACCTGGCCGGTGCTGCGGTCCACGGCGATGTCCGAGAACAGCAGGCGCCCTTCGCGCTGCTGGTCGGTGCCATCGATCGTGATGGAGATGCTGGCGCCCTCGCCTTCGCCCAGGCTGCCGTTCTGCATGGCGGCGCGCATGCGCAGCATGTCGCCGACGGGCTGGTTGAAGTCCACGTACACCGGGTCCAGCTGCTGGATCGTCGCCATCGGCGTGGCCTCGTTCTGGCCCACCAACGCGCCTTCGGTCACTTGCGCACGTCCGATCCGGCCCGAAATGGGCGCCTTCACCGTGGCGTAGTCCAGGTTCAGTTGCGCGGTTTCGACGTCGGCCTGCGCCGAGCGGCGCGCGGCCAACGCGCTCTTGAGCGTGGTGTTGGCGGTGTCGAAGTCCTGCTGGCTGACCGCTTCGATCTTGACCAGGGGCGTGTAGCGTTTGACGACCGCCTGCGCGTCGGACACGGCAGCTTGGGCCTTGGCCAGCTCGCCCTGCGCACGCGACAAGGCCGCCTTGAACGGCGCGGGGTCAATTCGGAACAGCACGTCGCCGGCCTTGACGTCGGCGCCTTCCACGAAATCGCGGCTGAGCACGATGCCGGCCACACGGGCACGGACCTCGGCCACGCGCATGGGTTCGACCCGGCCGGGCAGTTCGCTGATCAGCGTGTAGCGCTGGGGTTGCACCGCCACCGCCTGAACCGGACGCGGACCCGCCGCCTGCGGTTCACCGCCATCAGACCCGCCGCAACCGGCCAAGAGGATTGCCGTTGCCAGCACCGCCAGGGGCAGCCGCCATGCGTGATTGACCTTCATTTACTACCCCCGCGCTGCGCGTTCTGAATTCAAAGAGACGCCGATGCTACCTGAAAGGACGATTTGAATCAATATTGATTCATTTGCTGCTTTTAGGCTTAAATCTGACAGCTCACAAGTCTTTACTTGATAAATCCGCGGAAGTTTGTACAAAGTGAATCGCCCATGATCCAATACCGGCCCAGGGATAACCACAAATGGGGAGGAGGCAATGTCTGAAGAGGCAGGCCACGAACGGCTGCTGGTCGCGCTGGCGCTGGCGATGGTGGATCAGCCGCGCGCGACCTTGCAGGAACTGGCCAAGGCGGTCGGCGTCAGCAAGGCGACCTTGTACCGGTTCTGTAAGACCCGGGATCAGCTGGTGCTCCGCCTGATGACGCATTGCGCGCAGGTCATGAAGCAGGCGCTGGCGGATTCGCACCTGGACACCGCCCCGCCCCGCTCGGCGCTGCGCAGCCTGATCGAGCAGCACCTGGCGCACAAGGAATTGACGGCGTTCCTGATCTACAACTGGAAGCCCGATACGGAACTTGAGCCGGACATCATGAACAGCTGGTCTGGCTATCAGGAAACCCTGGATGCATTCTTTTTGCGTGGTCAGCGCGAGGGCGCGTTCCGCGTGGACATGACCGCCGCCGCGCTCAGCGAATTGTTGATCGGGATCATCACCAGCATGGTGGACGCCGAGCGGCGCGGCCGGATTGCGCGCATGGGCATCGCGCAGGTCGCCGAACAGATGATGTTGCACGGCATTGCGGCCGAGCCTGCGGTTGTACGGAGTTAACGCGGGAGTAAATCGAGGCTGACGCGGGGCGGGCATCACGCGGGGCCGTGCGCGGCCCCGCGCCTGTTTACACTGCCGTCACCGGACGGCCATAGAACGGATAGTTCGGATCGTTGTAGCCGTGCGCGGACGCGTGGCCTGGCGTTACCCATTCGTTCACCACGGATTCGTCCTCGGGCGTGATCGTCACGTCCAGCGCCGCGTAGTAATCGTCCATCTGCGCCAGCGTGCGCGGGCCCGCGATCACGGCGGTGATGACCGGATTGGCCAGCACCCAGGCGGTTGCGAAGTGGCCGGGCTGCACGCCGCGCGCGGCACTGTGCTGCACCAGCTTCTGCGCAATCTGCAGCGATTCCTCGCGGAATTCGGTAGCCAGGATGCGGCGGTCGCCGCGTCCGGCGCGCGTGTCCGCCGCGGGCGCCTGACCCGGCAGGTACTTGCCCGTCAGCACGCCACGCGCAATCGGGCTGTACGGCACCACGCCCAAACCGTAATGCTTGCACGCCGGCAGGATCTCGACTTCGGGTCCGCGGTTCAGCATGTTGTAGTACGGCTGGCACACCACCGGCTGCGGCACGCCCAGCTTTTCACACAGACGCATCACCTCGGCGATGCGCCAGCCGCGGAAGTTGGACAGCCCGAAGCTGCGCAGCTTGCCCGCGCGGATCAGGTCGCCCAGCGCCCACAGCGCCTCTTCCAGGTTTTCTTCGTGGTAGTCGCGGTGCAGGTACAGGATGTCCATGAAATCCGTGCCCATGCGCGCCAGGCTCTGCTCCACGCCGCGGATCAGCCATTGGCGCGAGTAATGCGCCAGGTTCGGCCCCTTGCCGACGGGATTGCCGATCTTGCTGGCCAGCACCCAGTCGTGGCGCTGCCCCTTGAGCAGCTTGCCCACGACCTCTTCGGATCGGCCTTCGTTGTAGACGTCGGCGGTATCAATGAAATTCAGGCCATGATCGCGCGCCGACGCGACAATGCGCGCGGCCTCGTCATCGGGCGTCTGCTCCCCGAACATCATGGTGCCCAGGCAAAGCGGCGATACCCGGAGATTGCTGGTTCCCAGTCGGCGGTAATTCATGGCGTGGTTCCTTGATCGGATGAAGGGATAAGGCGTGGCCACGCGGCACCGCGCAGCCGAACGCCACATCTTGCCCGAAAAAACCTGACATGCCGCAAAACCCGGGTCGGGATGAGGGAGTCAGCCCCCCGCATCCACCGCCGCCAGAATCTTCCCGAACAGCGCGTCCGCATGCGCGGAATTCAACCAGCGCACGATCACGACCATCTTGCGTTCCGGTTCCACCCACGTGAACGAACTGCCCGCGCCGACGCCGAAGAAGCTGGACGACGGCACACTGGGAAACACCTTGCCTTCGTGGTTCAGCCAGATCAGATAACCGTAATACGGCGCGATGTCGCAGGGCGTACGCATGGCCTGCAGCCATTCGCGCGACAGGATCTGTTGACCATTGGCCTGCCCGTCGTTCAGCAGCATCTGGCCGATCAGCGCCTGGTCCTTGGCGCTGATCGACATGCCGCCGCCCCAATGCGAGCCGCCGGGCACCGACGGCATGCGCTGGCCGTCGATCTCGACCCAGGCGTTGTCGTAGCCGACCCATTGCCAGTCTTCGCTGCATCCGATAGGCCGCGTGACGGCTTCGCGGAACACTTCCGGCAGCGGTTTGCGGAACAGATGCAGCAGCGCGTACGACAGCTGATTGATGCGGACGTCGTTGTATTCCCAATACGTGCCGGGTTCCTGCAAGGGACGCGCATCGCCCTTCTTGCCATCCGGCGGCACGCCGAAGGTGACGGCGCGATAGCGGTCCGCCTGGTCCGACACGCCGAAGCGCTCGCCTTCCCAGTCGCTGGTCTGCTGCAGCAGATGGCGCCACGTGATGGACGCGTTGCGGCCTTCGTCAAAGCCGATGCCCGGCACGCGCTTGCCGACGGGCTCGTCGACATCCGGCAGCAGGCCGCGGTCATGCGCCACGCCCGCCAGAATGGCCAGGTACATTTTGGCGACGCTGAACGTGAGGTCGGCGCGGTCGGGCTCGCCCCATGACGCCACCGTCTTGCCGTCCACCACGACCACGCCCGACACCGGCCCGCGATCATGAATGGGACCCAGCAGGCGGTTCCAGGGCGGCGGATCGTTCAGGTGCACGCCGAAATTGCCTTTGACGCTGCGGTCCCAGGTCGATTCGTGGTCGTTGGCGAACTGGATCGCCTGCTGCATGAGCGTATTCATCGGTTCCCTCGTTGTTGTGTGTTCATTGCCCCGCGCGTTCCGGCGCGCGAGTCAGGTATTCCATGGCCGCCTGCAACCCGCCCGAGCGGTGCGGGACGCCGGCCGCGGCCAGCCCCATCTCCACGCCCGCCAGCGTGCCGCATAGCGTCAGATCGTTGAAGTGGCCCAGATGGCCGATGCGGAAAATGCGGTCGGACTGCTTGCCCAACCCCTGTCCCAGCGACATGTCGAAGCGGTCCAGGATGACCTTGCGCAGCGCGTCGG
>DMTA01000150.1 GCA_003454835.1 Achromobacter sp.
AAGGATGTGGACGGCTTCCATATCAGCAACGCGGGCCTGCTCATGACTGGCCAGCCGCTGTTCCGCCCCTGCACGCCGTACGGCGTGATGAAGATGCTGGAATCCGAAGGCGTGACGCTGCGCGGCGCTGAGGCCGTCATCGTCGGCGCCAGCAACATCGTGGGCAAGCCCATGGCCATGCTGCTGCTGCAGGCCGGCGCCACCATCACGATCTGCAACTCCAAGACGCGCGACCTGGCCGCCCAGACCCGCCGCGCCGACGTGCTGGTCGTGGCCACCGGCAAGCCCGGCATGATCGACGGCTCGATGATCAAGCCCGGCGCCGTCGTCATCGACGTGGGCATCAACCGCGGCGCCGACGGCAAGCTGTGCGGCGACGTGGACTTTGCGTCCGCCAAGGAAGTGGCCGGCGCGATCACGCCCGTGCCGGGCGGCGTGGGTCCGATGACCATCGCCATGCTGCTGGTCAATACGGTTGAAGCGGCTGAACGCGCTGCAGGGTAAAGCGTAGATCCCGGTGTCAGACACCCACCGCAAATGGGTGACGACACCATCCTATTGTCGGCAGCCCCGGCATGGGTCATCCCCCTGATCAGGCCTTGCGTTCAGGCCGATCGCCCTCACCTGATCCTTATCGCCTTCGCCGGCGCGCCNNCCCCCGCCCCCCCCCCCTCCCCCCCCCCCCCGCCCCCCCCCCCCCCCCCCCCCCCCTGCCACTCAATAAGCCGGTAACACCATGACCCAGAACCCCCTGCTCGCTCCCGTGTCCGAACTGGTCGATTACGCGGCCGTCAAACCCGCGCACATCGTGCCTGCCGTCGAGGAACTGCTGGGCATCGCCCGCAAGGCGGTCGACCAGGCCGCCGACCCCGCGCTCGCGCCCACCTGGGAAGCCGTGGCCGAGCCCCTCGACACCGCGTCCGAGCGCCTGTGGCGCGCCTGGTCGGTGGCCGGTCACCTGAATGCCGTGGTCAACACGCCGGAACTGCGCGAGGCCTATAACGCCGCCCTGCCGCTGGTCACCGAGTTTTCGACCTGGGTGGGCCTGCACGAAGGCCTGTACAAGCAATACCAGCGTCTGGCCGCCTCGCCTGACTTTGCATCCTGGACGCCGGTGCGCCGCCGCATCGTGGAAATGGCCCTGCGCGATTTCCGCCTGAGCGGCGTCGAACTGCAAGGAGCCGATCGCGAACGCTATGCCGAGATTTCCGACCGCGAGGCCCAGGCGTCGCAGAAGTTCTCCGAAAACGTGCTGGATTCGATCGACGCGTGGTCGCTGATCGTTGAAGACGAAAGCCGCCTGGCCGGCGTCCCGGCCGACGTCATTGCCGCCGCACGCGCCGCCGCCGAGGAAGACGGCAAATCCGGCTGGAAGCTCACGCTGAAGATGCCCTGCTACCTGCCCGTCATGCAGTACGCGAAGGACCGTTCGCTGCGCGAGGCGCTGTACCGCGGCTACGGCACCGTCGCGTCCGAACACGGCGATGCCAAGTTCGACAACTCGCCGCTGATCGAAGAACTGCTTTCGCTGCGCGCCGAGGAATCGGGTCTGCTGGGCCTGGGCACCTTCGCCGCGCTGCGCCTGCAGACGCGCATGGCCCGCGACGCCAAGGAAGTCACCGTATTTCTGCGCGACCTGGCCGCCCGTGCCAAACCGTACGCGCAGCGCGATCTGGCTGAACTGACCGCCTACGCGACCGGCGAACTCGGGCTGGACAGCCTGCAGCCCTGGGACGTGGCCTACGCTTCGGAACGCCTGCGCGAATCGCGCTACGCGTATTCCGAAGACGAGGTGAAGCAATACTTCACCGAACCGCGCGTGCTGGCGGGTCTGTTTGACGTCATCCAGACGCTGTTCGGCGTGCGCCTGACGGAAACGCCGGTGTCCTCGTGGCACGGCGACGTGCGCGGCGTGCGGGTCGAAAGCCCCGAAGGCGCGCTGATCGGCCACCTTTACCTGGATCTGTACGCGCGCGCCGGCAAGCAGAACGGCGCCTGGGTCGACAGCGAGCGCACGCGCCGCGTCGTGGCCGGCAAGGTGCAGACGCCCATCGCCTACCTGACCTGCAATTTCTCGCGCCCCAATGGCGACCGCCCGGCCGTGCTGACGCATGACGACGTCATCACCCTCTTTCACGAGACCGGCCACGCGCTGCATGCGCTGCTGTCGGAAGTCGACGAGCCCGGCGCCGCGGCGTTTGCCAGCGTGGAATGGGACGCCATCGAACTGCCCTCTCAGTTCATGGAGAACTTCTGCTGGGAATGGGCTGTGGTGCAGAAGTTGTCTGCGCACGTCGACACCGGCGAGCCGCTGCCGCGCGCGCTGTACGACCGGCTGGTCGCCGCCCGCAATTACCAGAGCGGCATGCAGACCGTGCGCCAGATCGAGTTCGCGCTGTTCGACATGCTGATGCACGACCGCAGCAAGGGCGCGTCGATTTTCGAGGTGCTGGCGCTCTTGCAGGAAGTGCGCAAGGAAGTTGCGGTGCTGTTCCCGCCCGAATGGCATCGCCTGCCCCATGCCTTCTCGCACCTGTTCGCGGGCGGCTACGGCGCGGGCTACTACAGCTACAAGTGGGCCGAAGTGCTGTCGGCGGATGCGTACGAGGCCTTTGAGGAAGCCGCCGCCAAGCAGGCCGGCAACGCGCTGGGCACGCTCGATCCGGAAACGGGCGCGCGCTTCCGCCGCGAAGTGCTGGCCGTGGGCGGCTCGCGCCCGG
>DMTA01000023.1 GCA_003454835.1 Achromobacter sp.
GCGGCCAGGGCGCTGGCGCTGCCGGCCAACAGGCGGCGCCGTGCGGGGTTGCGTGGGGTTGTCTCCATGGCTTGCCTCTCTGGTTGCCGCGTCCCGCAGCGCGAGCGCGGTGTTGTGCTTATGGCGGCCCAGCGCTTGCGGCCTTCCGCATCATCGGCAATGCCCCTCTTTATGTCAACGGGTTCTAAAGAACTATAGGTTTACGGTCTCTTCAGATATAAGCGTTTTGGATATTGGCTCAGGACCGCGCAGAACGAATGTCGTCCCGGTGCTCACGCAGCCATTGTTCGACGCTGCAAACCGCAATGCCGCGCGCAGCATTGAAGGTCCGCGCTTTATCCCACGCTACGCCACGGCCCTGCGCGAACACCGCGCGATACTTGCGCATCGCATCGCCGGGCTCAGCCGCCAGTGCGCGCATGAGTTCCGGCACCGGCAATTCGCGGCGCGTGACGTTGCGGTCCAACAAGCGGTCCAAGGCATCCGCGACCTCCCGATACGTGACGGTGTCGCCCGCGACATGCACGACCTGATTCGCGATGCGGGGCTGCGCGCAAAGGATCTCGGCCGTAAGGGCGCCGATGTCCTCGGCCGTCGTCAGCGTGACCGCGTTGTCCAAGCTGCCCAGCGCGTGCACCGTGTTGGCGGCCAGATCGATCACGCCGAATGCAGGGTCGAACAGAAAGCTGGTGAACATACCAGTCGAAATGATGATCCATTCGGTGGCGCGCTGCGCACGCAACAGGTCGCGCACGTCGAGTTGTTCGTCGAACAGGTCTTGCGGGCTGCCCCGGCCGATCACGTCGTAGTCGACGCCAAACTGCCACGGCACATAGCGTTTGACGCCCGAGTCCAGGGCTGCACGGGCGATCTTGCGTTGCACTCCGGGTCCGCCGACGAAGCCCGTGCAGGAAACCACCGTGTCGTGGCGGCGGAAGGTGGCTGCGAGCGCTTCCGGAGACTGTTGGGCGAGATCGCCCTCGACGAGGCCGACGCCCAGCGCGCGCAACTCGGCAAGATCGCGCTGCTTGTCGGGATCGGTCGACGCGATGGTCGATGCGCGCAACAGGACCGACAACCGGCCCTTGGCGACGCGCGGCGCCAGATTGCGCAGCACGGCCATGCCGAGTTGGCCCGCGCCCAAAACGAGGGTGGCGTTGTGTTGAATCATGGGATGCCTCAAGCAGAATAAGTGGCTTGAAGTGTAGGAGCGGGCAGCGCGCCCATTGTTCGTCGTGACTGAATTCACAACGCGCCGCAGTGCGCATTCGTGGCCTATGCGCGTTGGTACTATCGGGACCTTCTGGCCGCATGCGGCGCACGATCTATCGTCGGGATTGGTTCATGGACAAACTTCAAGCGATGGCGACATTCATCAGGGTGGTCGAGGCGCGCAGCTTTACCCGGGCCGCGCAATCGCTGGCGCTGCCCCGGTCGTCGGTCACGACGATGATCAAGAACCTGGAAACCCATCTGGGCACGCCACTTCTGCATCGCAGTACGCGAAGTTTGAGCCTGACCGATGCCGGTGCGCGCTATCTGCAGGCGTGCCAGGCCATCCTGGCCAATATCGCCGACGCCGAGAACGAGGTCACCGCCGCGATCCGGGCGCCGCGCGGCCGCGTGCGCGTGGACATGCCGGGCGTTGTCGGCCGCGCGATTGTGGTGCCGCGGCTGGCCGAGTTCGAGTCGCGCTACCCCGACGTCGAGATCGTCCTGGGCCTGAGCGATCGCCCCGCCGACCTGATCTACGAAGGAATCGACTGCGCCATCCGCAGTGGCGAGCTTGCCGATTCGACGCTGGTGGCGCGCAGTCTTGGTCATCTTGCATGGGTGACCTGCGCGTCGCCCCAGTACCTGGGCCGCTTTGGCGAGCCGGAATCGGTGCAAGCGCTGCCAGGGCATCGGGTTATCAACTATCTGTCGAACGCCACTGGCCGACCGCTGGACTGGCGGTTTCGGGTCGACGGTGAAGATGTGTCGATGGCCTTGCCAAGCCGCTATGCGGTCAACGAGACCGAGGCCTATCTGCATTGCGGCCTGGAGGGGCTGGGACTGATTCAACTGTCAGCGCTTGCGGCCTCTCCGTATCTGCGAAGCGGCCGCTTGCGCGAGGTATTGGCCGATGCGCGATGCGAGCCGGTGCCGATTTCGATTGTCTATCCCCAGGCGCGTGCGACAGCGGCGGTGAAGGCTTTCGTGCAGTGGGTGCTGGAAGTCAGCCGGCCGGCCCTGGCGGGATGAGAGTCGCTGGGTTTCAAGTTTGAGGGAATCAGGCGGTCGTCGACACGCGTGCGCGCCCGGTGCTGGGAGACCGGGATGATGGCACTACCGCGGTCGGCTGGCTGACAACCGCATCTGTGCAGGATTGCTGCGCACAGACCGGGGGGCTGGTGTCTATCGGCGCCGGCGTCACGGGCTGACACGGGCCGTCAGGGCATCCTGCCGGTACTGAAGCGGCGCCACGCCGTGAATTTTCCTGAACGCACGGGAAAAATTAGCCGGTGTGGAATAACCAAAATCCATCGCAATCTGCGTAATGGACGCGCTGCTGTCTCGCAGCAGATCTTCAGCAAGGCGCAGGCGCGCGGCGCTGGACAGCTCACGAAAACTGACGCCGCCGTCGCGGCGCAGCACGCGTTGCAACGTGCGTACGCTGGTGCCCATCGCCTTGGCCGTGCTGTCGATCGAGACGGCGCCGGCCAGCATCTGGACGCGGATGTGGGAGATGACGGCGGCCAGATAATCGCTGTCCGCGCCCGCGTCTGATGGCGCCGCCGGCACATGCACATCGGCACCCGTGCCTTGCGGGGCCGGCGTTGGCGTCATATGAGTGGTGGCGTCATTCACTTGTGCTTATTCTTCGCGTGTAGTTGCGAGAATCTGCTAGCGCGCTTCCTGCCTGGCAGAAATCGGAGTGATGTGCCTTGGGATATTACCTAAGCCAACGAAAGGCGATGCCTCTTTTTATTTGGCTTACAAACCTGACGGAGAATCGCAATGAGACTACACAAAACCATCCTGGCGCTGTGCGTCGTGCTGGCGGTTTCGGGTTGCGTGACCAAGCAGACCTACGACAAAGAGGCGCAGTTGGAGGCGGAGTATGCCGCCCTGAACCAAAAGCTGTCGGCTGAACTGAGCGGTGATCGCGTGCAGATTACGCAGCTGCAGAACGAGCTGAAAGTCACCATGGTGAATGAAATTCTCTTTCCTGAAGGCGGTTGGAGCCTCAGTCCAAATGGTGAACACACGCTGGCCAAGATCGCTCCCACGCTCTCCAATCTGCAGGGAAAACAGGTCGTCGTCGAAGGTTTCACCGACAACGAGCCCATCGGTCCGGCACTCAAAAGACAGTTTCCTTCCAATCTCGAGCTGTCTTCGGCGCGGGCGGACAACGTGGCGCGTTATCTGATCGCCAAGGGCGTCGCGCCGAACACGGTGTCCGCCGAGGGATTCGGCGAGGCGCGGCCCGTGGCCAGCAACTCGACGCCTGAAGGCAGGGCCAAGAATCGGCGAGTGGAAATCGTGATCACGGCGGCGGACAGGCCCTAGGACCGGGCGGCGGGCACTTGACCGCCGCCCGACCCGTCCGCTGCAAAGTGCCGCGTCACCCATTCCTCGCACACCGCCCATAGCTGCGGCGCGCCGCGCCGGATGGCCGGGCCGTATCGCGTGAAAACCTGTTCCAGCGATACGCCGCTCTCGGTCCACGTCCCGCCTTCCGTAAAGACGTTGATCAGTAAGGGCTGGAAGCGGTCCAGCGCCTTGGCGAATCTGGCGTCGTCGGTCTCGGCGCGTTCGAACTCGTGCCATAGCGCCAGGAAGGCCTCGCCCTGCTGCGCGGGCAGCAGACCGAACAGGCGCGCCGCGGCCTCGGATTCCTTGGCGGCCTGGAAGTCGTGGCCGGTCGTGCCGTGGATGGGGATGTCTCCGACGTCGATCTCGACAATGTCGTGCAACAGCAGCATCTGCATGACGCGCGTCGTGTCCACGGCGCCGCTGGCGTATTCGCTCAGAACAAGCGCGTACATCGCAAGATGCCACGAATGCTCAGCGGAGTTTTCCTTGCGGCTCTTGTCCAGCAGCGGCGATTGACGCACGACCGTCTTTAGCCGATCGATCTGGCGCAGGAATTCGAGCTGCTGTTCCAGTCTGCTGGTTTGCACAGGGTTGAACATCTTCTTGAGTCCTTATGGGCGCAGCTAGGCGCCATTCACAACTATTCGCCCGGCAGCTTGCGTTATGGGCGGCGCTCGATGTGGTCTGGGAACGGGTCTTCCCGCCCCAGGTAGTCGTCTACGGCGCTGCCGACGGTCGGATGAAAATGGTCGTCGCTGAACAACCTGGACAGCTCAAATCGTTTGAGCTTGTCGCGCACTGGATCCTTCATTTCCGCAAAGTGCAGCGCGACGCCTTCGCGCGATAACGTTTCGCACAGCTCGCGCAGCATGTCGGCAGAGGTGACGTCGACACTGGTGACGGGTTCGGCGGCCACGACCACGCGCCGTACCGGCGTGGGCGATGCCTCCACGGCTTCGAGCAGGCGCTGCTGGAAGAGTTCGGCGTTGGCAAAGAAGAGCGGCGCGTCCCAGCGAAATAGCACCAGTCCGTCGATCAGCGCGGCGTCCGGGTAGCGCTTCAGGTCGTGATAGCCGCGAAGGTTGGGCACGCGGCCAAGCACCGCGAAGTGCGGACGCCAGCCGTCCCACAGGAATTCAATGATGGCGATGACCACTGCAAGACAGATGCCGGGAATCGCGCCGAACACCGCGACGGCTGCAAAGCACAGCATGGAAAGCCAGAACTCCCATTGCTGGATGCGGTAGATGCGCCGCAGGTCCTTGAACTCGAACAGGCCGATCGCAGCGGCGATCACGACCGCGGCCAGCGCGCTGTTGGGCAGATGGCGCAGCAAGTTCGGCGCGGCGATCAGCAGCGCGGCCACGGCCAGTGCGCCGACCACGCCGGTGAGTTGCGTGCGCGAACCGGCCGCTTCGGCCACGGGCGTGCGCGACGCGCTGCTGCTGATCGGAAAGCCCTGGAAGAAGCCGGCCGCCAGGTTTGCGACGCCCAGACCCACCATCTCCTGGTTCGGATCGACCCGCGTGTGGGTGCGTGCGGCATAGGTGCGCGACAGCACGCTCGTGTCGGCAAACGCGATCAGCGCCACCGCGCAGCCGCCCAGCACGATTTTGACCAGATCGGCGTTGCTGAGCCAAGGCCAGGCAAAGCTGGGCAACCCCTGCGGAATCTCGCCCAGCACCTTCACGCCTGCGGCGTCCAGGCCGAACAACTTGACCGCGAGCGTGGCGAGGATCACGGCAATCAGGATGCCCGGTACGCGATCGAAGCGCTTGAGCAGCAGGATTACGACCAGGCTTGCGGCGCCGACCGCGAAGCTTGGCCAATGGGTCTGACCATCGGCAACGGCCAGCGCCAGTTGCTGCATTTCCTGCAGGGGGCCGGCGTCGTCGATGGAGATGTCGAACAGCTTGGGCAACTGGCTGACCAGCACGGTCAGCGCGATGCCGTTCATGTACCCGTACCGGATGGGCTTGGACAGCAGCTCGGTGATGAACCCCAACCGCATCAGGCCCAGCACGATGCAGAACAGCCCCGAGACGACGGCCATCATGCTGGCCGCGGCTATTGCCCGCATTGGATCGCCATTGGAGACGCTGAGCACCACCGCCAGGATGGGCGCGGCCAATGCGGAATCCGGTCCCAGCACCAGGATGCGGCTTGGGCCGAACAGCGCGTAGGCCAGCATGGGAATGATGGTGGCGTACAGCCCGTAGACGCCGGGAACGCCCGAGGCCTCGGCATAGGCGATGCCGACCGGCACGAGCATGGTCGTCAGGACGAGGCCGGCCGCGATGTCCTTGGGCAGCCAGGCGACCTGGTAGGACTTCAACAGCGCCAGGCCGGGCAGCCAGCGAGTCCAGTGCGGCGCATGTCTGGCGATGGGGCGGGGCGTCGAGGTAGCCATGGAATCCCGGTATGTACGCGCGCGCTACGGGTTGAGGGCTTGCCCGCGCATCATTGCGGGGAAGGGGGGGCGGTATCTTCCAGCATCTCGCGCAGCCGGGCGCGGCGGCGCTCGAGGTCCGCGATCTGGCGCTCGACGGACGCCAACCGCCGGCGCTGCACCTCGGATGTCTCCGGGCAGGCCGCCGCGCCTTCGATCAGCCGCATGCAATCAGGAAACCCGCGAATTTCGGCCAACGTGAAGCCGGAAGCGATCAGGCGCTGGATCTGCCGGACCTGCGTGATGGCGGCGGCGGGAAAGGTGCGATACCCGTTGTCAGCCCGGGCCGATGCCAAAAGACCGTGGTCGTCGTAGTGCCGCAGCGAACGCAGGCTTGCGCCGGTTTTGCGGGCAAGCTCACCGATCGACATGCGTGTTTGAGGCGCGGGCGTTTTCATGCGGGAAAGCGTAGCAGATTAGCGCTTGACCATGACATCGGTGTGAGGGTTGAAACTGGCGCTCCCTCCAATCCTCCGGATGCAACGTCCATGCAACGCAGAATCTTTTTCCGCCACGTCGCGGCGGCAGCCTTGTTCGTCGTGGCCGCCGCTGCCGCTCACGCGCAGCCAAAGCAGTACACCGTCACGGCGCCCGATGGCGTGACGCTCGCCGTCCAGGAAGCCGGCAATGCCGATGGCCCGCCGGTCGTCTTCGTGCACGGGCTGCTGGGCAGCCACCTCAATTGGGAGGTACAGCTTGGCAGCCCGGCGCTGCAACGATACCGACTGATCACCTATGACCTGCGGGGTCACGGCCTGTCGGGCAAGCCGGCGGACGCGGCGGCGTATACCCACGGGCGGCGCTGGGCGGACGATCTGGCCGCGGTGATCAAGGCGGCCGGCGCGCGCGATCCCGTCGTCGTCGGCTGGTCGCTGGGGGCTGCCGTGACGACCAACTTCCTGGCCGCTTACGGCGATGCGCAGATTGCGGGGGCCGTCTATGTGGGGGGCGTGATCGAGCTGGACGCCAGGCAGATCGCGCCGCATCCCGCGCTATACCAAGACATGGTGTCGTCTGACCTGAAAACCCACCTGGACGCGGAACGTGAATTCATCGGCCTGTGCTTTGCGCAACCGCCCGATGGCGTCACGTTCCAACGGCTTCTGGCCAATGCCGCCATGGCTTCCTTCGACATGCAGGCGGCTGTGCATTCGATGACGGTCGAGGCGGCGCGCGGCCTTGGCTCGGCGCGCAAACCTTTGCTGTTGATCTACGGTGCGAAGGATGCACTGGTTCAGCCCGCGCCGTCCATCGAGCGGGCGAGGCAACTGAACCCGAACGTGCGCAGCAAGGTTTATGCGGCATCGGGGCACGCGCCATTCATGGAAGAGGCGGACAGGTTCAACCAGGATCTGGCTACGTTTGTTGACAGCGTCGTGACACGCTGACGGGTCGGATCGCCCAGGGGCCGGCTGCGTGCGCACCAGGCGCTTTTTGCCAAAAGTTGCTTGTTGCGAAGCAGCATCGCCTGCTATCTTCGACCTCGAAATGCGTTTGCCCCGATTTGGACCGCTTCAATGCCCGCCTCCCAGCTTCTGATTCCCGAACCCACGCCCGCGCGGTCCACCGACACGCTGGGCTGCTCGGCCAGCAAGCTGGCCCTGAACCAGGAGTTCCACGGAGGCGGACTGACGTTCTACCGCAAGCGCACTGAAACCGCTCAATTCGGCAGCGTGGAAACGCCAGCGTCGGATCGCGGGTTTCTGGTGGGCGTGGCGCTGCGTGGCGGCCATCGCCGCCGCATCCTGCAGGGCAATCACGCGTCGACTCATGACTTCGATGCGGGCTCGATCTACATCCGTGACTTCACCGACGATTACCGGGCCGACCTGCAAGGCGGGTTCGATTTCCTGCTGGTCGAGATGTCTCGCGCGTTCATTGAACGCATCAACGATGAAAAGGGCGGCGCGCGTGTCAGCAGTCTGCTGCCTCGCAATGGGCAGCCCGATCCGGTGCTGGGCCATCTGTCGCAGGTGCTGGCGGGCGTCGTGGCAGACCCCTCGCAGACGAGCGGCCTCTTCGTCGATCATTTGAGTCTGGCCCTTGGCACACACCTGCTGACGCAATACGGGGCCGGAGCGACCAGCGGCTGGGCGGATTCGGGCGGAACCCGTGTGCTGTCCCGCAAACTGGAGGCGCGGGCCAAGGACATGCTGCTGGCGTCGCTGCGCGAGGACGCCTCCATTGCGGACATCGCCGAGGCCTGCAATCTTTCCCGCAGTTACTTCATCAAGGCGTTCCGTCAGACGGTGGGCACTACGCCGCACCGGTGGCTGCTGGAGCAGCGGGNNGCAGAAGGCGCAGGAGCTGCTGCGGTCGCCGGGCCGATCGATCACCGACATTGCGCTCTTGTGCGGCTTTGCCGATCAGGCGCATATGACGCGCGTATTCACCAGTGTGGTGGGGATGGCGCCAGGGGCGTGGCGTAGGGAGCACGGGGCCTGAAGTAGCGCGTGGACGCCGGCAGTTGCATGGCGTACCCCGCTTCCGCGCACGCGACCGGTGCGCTTTCATACAAAGCAGGACGCAAGTTGGCAAGACGTGCCCGCGCCGCGGCGCTATCTTGATGGAATACCTTCCACCCATCCCGGATGTTCCGAAAGCGTTCCATGCGTGTTCTTGCCGCCGGCGCCGCGCCGGTCAACCCTCCGCCCGATCTGGCCGCCCTGCATGCGCAGGCGTTCCCGATGCTGCCGCGGGCGCTGATCGAACGCGCCGCACCCTATGGCGAAGAAATGTCGGCCGAGCCCGGCCGTGTACTGCTCAACAGCGGCGATCGCGAAGCCGCGTTCTACATCGTGCTCCAGGGTTATGCCGAAGTGCTGGAGGACTGGGGCGGCGGCGCGATGCGCAGTCTGCTTGTCCATCGTGACAGCGAATTCACAGGCAGCCTGGACCTCTTCACAGACCGGCCGAATGCGGTCACGGTGCGCGCCAACACCGCCACCCGCCTGCTGCGGCTGAGCCGCGCAGCGCTTGAAGCGCTGATCCTGGCGGAGCGGCCGCTGGCGGAAATCATCCTGCGCGCGTTCATGCTGCGACGTATCGGATATTTGCGGCGCCGCCCCTATGGGGGCGCCATCCTGCGCTCAGTAACGAGAGGCGCGCAGGAAGATCCCGTCATGGACCTGGCGGTGATCGGCGGCGGGCCGGCTGGGCTGGCAGCTGCCGCCTATGCCGCCTCCGAGGGGCTTCAGACATTGCTGGTGGGCGGCTCGCTGTCCTGTGGCGACGCGCCCGGGCTGGACATGTTGAAAGGCTTCCCGGGCACGATCACCGGACTATGCGAAGGCCCGCTGCTGCGCCGCGCCGAAGATCAGAGCAAGCGCTTCGGCGCGCACGTCCTGCCGCTGCGTACCGTCAGCCGCTTCGACGGCGCCTGTTATCCCTATCGGGTGTGGCTGGACGACGGCCGGCTGGTCGAGGCGCGCAGCCTCATCGTGGCAACAGGCATGCAGGAAGGCGATTCGGATGGGGTGACGGTTCAAGCCAACACCGCCTGGCTGGACGGCTGGCTGGACACGGACGACCAAGGCTGTATCCATACGGGGCGTGCCGCAGCGGGGTCGATGCAGGCCCGAGACTACGAAAGCTCGCAGCCGGGAGTCTTTGCGGTGGGGGCGGCGCGGGCGGGGTCGGTGAAGCATGTGCTGGCGAGCATTGCCGAAGGGGCGGCCGCGGTGCGGGTGGTGCATCGGTTTTTGGATGCCTCGGCGCATTGAGGGCGGGGCGGCGGACAACCGCCTCTCCTCATCCAAATGCCCTAAGACCCGCAAGGATTTTGTGGACAGACCATAAAGTTTTTTCTCTTTGCGCAGACGAGAGTTTGCGAATATGCGTTTAAAGCTTTCCAGCCATAAGAACGCATCGGGAGACAAACATGATCTGTACGCACGCCGCGCGCAAGCGCGTCCACATCGTCGCTGCAGCCTTCGTCGCGGCTGCCGCATTCGCCGTCCCCAGCCTTGCCTCCGCGCAGGCCGCCGACAGCTATCCCAACAAACCCATCCGCCTGATCATTCCCTATCCGCCGGGAGGCGCGACCGACGTGATCGGGCGCATCGTCGGCCAGCGCCTGAGCGATGAGATCGGCGGCCAGGTTGTGATTGAGAACCGCGGCGGAGCTGGCGGCAACATCGGCGCGGCCGAGGTGGCGCGCGCTCAGCCCGACGGCTACACGCTNNCAATCCCAAGCTGCCGATCAAATCGCTGTCCGAACTGGTGACCTACGCCAAGGCGAACCCGGGGAAGCTCAACTTCGCCTCGTCGGGCGCCGGCGCGCCGCAGCGCATGGCCATGGAGCTGTTCAAGCAGATCGCGGGGGTCAACATCGTGCACGTGGCCTATCGCGGCAGCGGTCCGGCCATGACGGATCTGGTCGGTGGGCAGGTCGAAACGATGACCGAGACGGTTCCCGCTGCAATTTCGTTCATCAAGTCAGGGCAGTTGCGTCCGTTGGCCGTGCTCACGCCGCAACGCGTCTCGATGCTGCCGGACATCCCCACTGCCGAGGAGCAAGGATTCAGCGGCTTCAATGTCAGTTCGCTCTTTGGCGTGATGGCGCCGGCTGGCACGCCGGCTCCCATCGTGGCCAAGATCAACAAGGCGCTGACCACGGCGTTGGCCAAGGACGATGCCAAAGCACAACTGCTGCAGCAAGGCGTTTACGCTGACGCGCTTGATGTGGAAGCGTCGAAGGCGCGTCTGAACGCCGAGATCGAGCAGTGGGCAAAGGTCATCCGCGAAGGCGGAATCACCGTCAACTGACGGGAAGCAGCATGGCCCGGGCGTCGAGGAATAATTGTTGCGACCGCCTCGGCATGATGGTCGCCGCTGATCCGGATCCGACAATTTTTGCGGACTGGAACCCGGTCAGGTAGCGGACTGTTCGCGACGAGGGCGGCCGAGGGCATGCCCCGGCCGCGCAGCGCATCGTCAGACGGCCCAGCAGGCGCAGCCCAGCGCGCCCCAGAACCCCTTCAGATCCGAGACGGGCAGCGTGCTGGCCCATGCGCCGGCGTGCTGGTGGCCGTGGACATTGCAGTCGTTGGTGCACGCGCAGGCGGCGGCCGCTTCGCGCAGGGCGGCCTGCAAAGGCTTGCCCTCGTTGTCGCCCCAGGCGCCGTAGCCGCCGAACAGGCGCGTGGGCGACCAGTCGGGCATGGCGGG
>DMTA01000561.1 GCA_003454835.1 Achromobacter sp.
CTGTAGCCGCCGTCACGGGTCTCGCTGAGCCCGCAGCCGGTGGCCAGCACCGCGTCGCCCTCGCGCCAGGCCGGATCGCTGGAGGCGGCCACGGTGCCGGCCACGTCGATGCCACCGACCAGAGGGAAGCGCCGCAGGATCTTGCCCTTGCCGGTACCGGCCAGAGCGTCCTTGTAGTTGACCGAGGACCAGTGGGCGCGGATCAGCACCTGGCCAGGGCTGAGGTCGCCCACGCCCAGCTGGACCAGGCCGCTGCGGTAGCCGGCATCGTCGTTTTCGATCCGGAAGGCGGTGAACGGGGTGGTGGGGGCCATCGGCGCTGCCTGACTTCGAGGAAAACGCCACCTTACCCGGTCATGGCCCTTTCAAACCTGCCAGTCCGCCCCATCTTGTATGATCGGTGAAGATTCACGGCTGGCGCCGCGGGAAGGGCCCGCGCCGCAGCCCAATATTGATGGAGCGTGCATGGCCTGGAATACACCCGGCGGCAACAAGGGCGGACAAGGCCCCGAGGACAATCGACGCGGGCCGTTCGGGTCGCGTGGCGGTGGCAATGGTGGTGGCTGGGGCGGTCTGCCCGGGCCGCTGAAGGACCTGTTCGATGGCGGCATCCTGCGTTGGGTGGCGGCGGCGGTGGTGTTGCTGGTGCTGTTCTCCAGCTTCCAGCTGATCGGCGAACAGCAGCGAGGCGTCGTGCTGCGCTTCGGCCAGTTCTCGCGGATCCTGACCCCGGGCCCGAACTTCAAGCTGCCGTGGCCGATTGAATCGGTCACCAAGGTCAATGCCACCGAGATCAAGACCTTCTCGATCCAGGTGCCGGTGCTGACCCGCGACGAGAACATCGTCAACGTCTCGCTCAACGTGCAGTACCGCATCGATGATCCGCAGCAGTACCTGTTCGGTACCGTCGATGCCGACCAGGTGCTGGAACAGTCCGCGCAGAGCGCGGTGCGTGAGGAAGTCGGTCGTGCCGACCTCAATTCGGTGCTGAACAACCGTGGCCCGCTGGCCGTTGCCGCCGAGGAGCGTCTGCAGACGCTGCTGGGTGCGTTCAGGACCGGCCTGACCGTGACCGGCCTGACCCTGCAGGACGCCCGTCCGCCGGAGGAGGTCAAGCCGGCCTTCGACGAGGTCAACGGTGCCCAGCAGGTCAAGGAACGCCTGATCAACGAAGCCCAGGCCTACGCCGCCAAGGTCGTGCCGGAAGCCCGAGGCCAGGCCTCGCGTGCCCGTACCACCGCCGAAGGCTACAAGCAGGCCGTGGTGTCCAAGGCCGAGGGTGACGCACAGCGCTTCAGCCTGCTGCAGGCCCAGTACAAGGACGCCCCGGAAGTGACCCGCAAGCGCCTGTGGCTGGAAACCGTCCAGCAGGTGCTGAGCGAGAACCGCAAGGTCATCGGCGGCGATGGTCGCCAGCTGATCTACGTGCCGATGACCGGCGACACCCGTCCGGGCGCCTCGGCCCCGGCCCCGGTGCCGAATCCGGATGTGGTGATGCCGTCGCTGCCGGGTACCGCAACCGAAGTTTCCCGTGATCCGGGCCGGCCGGTGGCCCGCCCGACCGGGCGTCCGAGCGGCCGTGAGGAGGGCAGCCGATGAGAAGTTCTATCTGGATTGCCGTCGTCGTGGCGGCCCTGCTGGCCCTGCTGGGTTCGGTTTACGTGGTCCGTGAGGACCAGACCGCCATGGTCCTGAACCTGGGCAAGGTGGTGCGTTCGGACATCAAGCCGGGCCTGCACTTCAAGGTGCCGGTGGTGGAAACCGTGCGCGTGTTCGACCGCCGCTTCCAGGTGCTGGACACGGCACCGGCGCGTTACTTCACCGCCGAGCAGAAGGACGTCAGCGTCGACTTCTTCGCCGTGGGCTACATCTCCAACGTGGGCGACTACTTCCGTGCCACCGGTGGTGACCCGCGCGTGGCCAATGCCCGCCTGCAGCCGATCATCACCGATTCGCTGCGCAACCAGATCAACTCGCGCACCCTGCAGCAGCTGGTGTCCGGCGACCGCAGCGAGCTGATCGCCGCGCAGCTGAAGGACATCAACGAAGCGGTGTCCGGGCTGGGCATGCAGATGATCGACCTGCGCATCAAGCAGGTCGACCTGCCCACCGACAGCCAGGTGATCAACGACGTGTACGAGCGCATGCGCGCACAGCGCAAGCAGGAAGCCGCCAAGCTGCGCGCCGAGGGCGAGGAGCAGTCGCTGACCATCCGTGCCCAGGCCGACCGTGACAGCACCGTGCTGATCGCCGAAGCCGAGCGCGATGCCCAGCGCCTGCGCGGTGAAGGCGATGCCGATGCGGCCCGCATCTACGGCAAGGCCGGTTCGGCAGACCCGTCGTTCTATGCGTTCTACCGCAGCCTGGAGGCCTACCGTGGCTCCATGACCGACGGTAACGGCGTGATCGTCCTGGACAAGAACGACCCGTTCCTGCAGTACCTCAAGAACGACCGCTGAGTCGTTCGGCAAGATCCCACGGGGCCCGGCCAGATGCCGGGCCCCGTGTTTTTTCCGGAGTGCCCTGCATGAAAGATCTGTTCGCGGCCATCTGCCTGGTGGCCGTGCTGGAAGGCCTGCTGCTGTTTGTCGCCCCGCTGGCCTGGAAGCGCATGGCCGAGCGCCTGCTGGACCTGCCCAGCCCGGCCCTGCGCAGCTTCGGCGGCCTGGTGCTGCTGGCCGGCCTGAGCCTGCTGTGGTGGGCACGCCATTGAAAGGGCGGGGTCGGATCCGTCCCCCGCCCCCCCCCCCGCCCCCGCCCCCACCCCGCCTCCGACAGTTTCCTGCGATCTGTCCGAACGGCGTTCTGTTCTGGTGGGTGCCGACCGGCTGCTGTTGGTGGGTGCCGACCGTTGGTCGGCACGGGGTCGGATCCCGTTGCGAAGC
>DMTA01000556.1 GCA_003454835.1 Achromobacter sp.
CGTGACGGTGCTCATGAGAGGTCTCCCAGAAAGAACAATCCCCACTCAGCGTACCGCTTCGTGGGGATCGGGCTGACCATCTCATTAAGGCCCGGCTTGCACCAGGCCTTTCGCATTGCAGCGGCATTCAATCCGCCTCTACATCTTCACCACATCCACGCCCTTGGGCGCGGTGAACTGGAATTCCTTTGCGGGCAATTGCGGGTTGGCCTGAATGCCTGACAGGTCCACGCGGGTGGTCTGGCCGAACGAATCCAGCAGTTCCACGCGCACCGGCAGGTTGTTCTTCATGCCTATGTCCACGCGCGAGAACCCGGCGTCGGCCGTGCGCGGCTTGGCGCGCAGCCAGTCCACGCCATCCTTGGCGGGCAACGCGGATACGTCGAACGACTGTTCCAGCGACCCCGATCCAAAGAGAATGGCGGCAGGCGACGTGCCAATTGCCGCGTCGACCTTGCGCTCGGTGACCTGTGCCAGATCCGGGTCGTACTGGAACACCTGGCGGCCGTCGGAAATGACCAGCTGCTCATAGGGCTTTTGCACGGCCCACTTGAACTTGCCGGGCCGCTGGAACGAGAACACGCCGGTCTGCGCGGGCTGCGTACGTCCCTGATCATTCACCGTGTACTGCGAGAACGACCCGGTGGCCGACGTGACCGTGGTCACGAAGGCGCGCAATTGCTCCTGCGCGCTGGCGGCCAGCACCAAGGTGGGCGACAGGCCCAGGACCGCAATGGCGGCCAGGCTTCGATACGTCTTCATCATGCTTCCTCTCGGGCGGCGGCTGCGGGAACCAGGATCTCGCGGTTCCCGTTGGATTGCATCGCCGACACCATACCCGATTGCTCCATCTGCTCGAGTAACCGGGCCGCACGGTTGTAACCAATCCGCAGGTGACGCTGCACCAGCGAGATCGACGCGCGGCGGTGTTTGAGCACGACTTCGCACGCCTGGTCGTACATCGGGTCGGATTCCGCGTCGCCGCCGATGCCCGTGACGCTGCTGGCGCCCTCGGCCCCGTCGCCGTCCAGGCCGCCTTCCAAGAGGCCTTCGACGTAGTTGGGTTCGCCCTGCGACTTCAGGCTCTCGACCACGCGATGGACTTCGTCGTCGCTGCAGAACGCGCCGTGCACGCGCACCGGCAGGCCTGTGCCCGGCGGCATGTACAGCATGTCGCCCTGACCCAGCAACGTTTCCGCACCCATCTGGTCAAGAATGGTGCGCGAGTCGATCTTGGACGACACCTGGAACGCGATGCGGGTCGGAATGTTGGCCTTGATCAGGCCGGTGATCACGTCCACGCTGGGACGCTGTGTAGCCAGGATGAGGTGGATGCCGGCCGCGCGCGCCTTTTGCGCCAGGCGGGCGATGAGTTCTTCGATCTTCTTGCCGACGACCATCATCAGGTCGGCCAGTTCGTCGATGACGACCACGATGGTGGGCAGCGGCGACAGCGGCTCGGGCTGATCGGGCGTCAGCGAGAACGGATTGGGGATCGGCTCTTCGCGCTTGATCGCATCGCGGATCTTGGTGTTGTAGCCGGCCAGGTTGCGCACGCCCATCTTGCTCATGAGGCGATAGCGCTTTTCCATTTCGCCCACGCACCAGTTCAGCGCGTTGGACGCCTGGCGCATGTCGGTGACGACCGGCGCCAGCAAATGCGGGATGCCTTCATAGACGCTCATTTCGAGCATCTTGGGATCGATCAGGATCAGGCGGGTGTGCGAGGCGTCGGCCTTGTACAGCAGCGACAGGATCATCGCGTTGATCCCGACGGACTTGCCCGACCCGGTTGTGCCGGCCACCAGCAGGTGAGGCATCTTGGCCAGATCGGCCACCACCGGATTGCCGGCGATATCCTTGCCCAGCGCCATGGTCACGACGGAATGGCTGGCGTGGTAGGTCTGCGAACCCAGGATCTCGGACAGGCGCACCATCTGGCGGCGCGGATTGGGCAGTTCCAGACCCATCAGGTTCTTGCCGGGAATCGTTTCGACCACGCGGATGCTGACCAGGCTGAGCGCCCGCGCCAGGTCCTTGGCCAGATTGACGATCTGGCTGCCCTTTACGCCGGTGGCCGGTTCGATCTCGTAGCGGGTGATGACAGGACCGGCCTGCGCCGCGACCACGGTGACCGACACGCCAAAGTCGGCCAGCTTCTTTTCGATCAGGCGCGAGGTGAACTCGATGGTCTCGGCCGAGACGGTTTCCTGGTTGTTCAGGGGCGGATCGAGCAGGCTGATGGCCGGCAGGTCGCCTTCTGCGCCACCCGTGGGTGGAAAGAACAACGATTGCTGCTTTTCCTTTTCGACACGCTCGGACTTGGGCACCACGGTGATGGCCGGCTCAATACGCACCGGCTGCTCGTGCACCAGCTTTTCCTGCTTGGCCACGACCTGTTCGGTGCGTACGGCCTTGGCGACTTCGCCGACCTTGCGGTCCTGGCGTGCCGTATAGGAATTGCGCATTTTGCGGACCAGGCCTTCCAGCCAGGAGCCGACCCGCTCGGCCACCGCCAACCAGGAGAACGAGAAGAACAGACTGAGCCCGATGGCGAGCATGACCAGGAAGGCCAGCGTGGCGCCGGTAAAGCCGATGCTGCTGCCGATCAGGCCGGCCAGCATCTGGCCGATGACCCCGCCGGCGCCGCTGGCCGTTTCCGAGGCGCCGGGCAGGTGCGTGCCGCGGCTGGCCAGGCGCAGGGCTTCCATGCCCAGCGAGCCCACCATCAGCAGGAAGAAGCCGATGCCCTCTTCCCAGTGGACGCGCGGCAGCACTTCCGGCTGTTTGCTATTGGCAACGCGCAGCTGCGCGGCCAGCCGCCGGTAGCCGGCGCGGACACGGTGCAGCAGCAGAATGACCCACCACCAGGCGGAAAAACCGAATAGATAAAGGAGGATGTCCGCCAGATAGGCGCCCAGGCGTCCCCCCTGGTTGCGCACGACATCGCCCGGAACCGAGTGCGACCAGCCAGGGTCGGACGCGCTCCAGGTGGCGAGCACCAGGGTAAGCCAGGCCGCCAGGGCGGCAAATAGGATCCAGCGGGCTTCGCGCAGCAACGCGGAAATGCGCGTTTGCAGCGGCGAAGGTCCGTTGCGGGTGTTGCGCGAGGCGCGCGGAGAAGCAGTCGAGATACGCGGCATGCGGCTCATTATAATTGGGCGTTACCCTAAAGATACCCGCCCATGTCCACGCCTACGCACGCTAAAGTTTTGATACTCGGTTCCGGCCCCGCCGGTTACACGGCGGCCGTCTATGCGGCACGCGCCAATCTTAACCCTGTTCTTGTTACAGGTTTGGCCCAAGGCGGCCAGCTCATGACCACCACGGACGTCGACAATTGGCCGGCCGACGCGGATGGCGTGCAGGGCCCCGACCTGATGCAGCGCTTCCAGAAGCACGCCGAACGCTTCAACACGGAAATGCTGTTCGACCACATTGCCAAGGTCGACCTGTCCAAGCGTCCCTTCACCTTGACCGGCGACACCGGCAAGATCTACACCTGCGACGCCCTCATCATCGCAACCGGCGCCTCGGCCAAGTACCTGGGCCTGCCGTCCGAACAGTCCTTCATGGGCCGCGGCGTGTCCGGCTGCGCCACCTGCGACGGTTTCTTCTACCGCAACCAAGATGTGGTCGTGGTGGGCGGCGGCAACACCGCCGTCGAAGAAGCCCTGTACCTGTCCAACATCTGCCGCAAGGTCACCCTGATCCACCGCCGCGACAAGTTCCGCGCCGAGCCGATCCTGGTCGACAAGCTGATGAGCAAGGTCGAAAACGGCAACATGGAGCTCAAGGTCTTCCACACGCTGGAAGAAGTGCTGGGCGACGACAGCGGCGTGACCGGCGTGCGTGTTCGCCACGTGGACACCGGCGCGACCGAAGACATGGCCGTCACCGGCGCGTTCATCGCCATCGGCCACCAGCCCAACACGGAAATCTTCCAAGGCCAGCTCGAAATGAAGGACGGCTACATCGTCACCAAGAGCGGCCTGTCCGGCATGGCCACCATGACCTCGGTGCCTGGCGTGTTCGCCGCCGGCGACGTCCAGGATCACGTCTACCGCCAGGCCATCACCAGCGCCGGCACGGGCTGCATGGCCGCCCTGGACGCCCAACGGTGGTTGGAGAATGCGGGGCAATAAGGTCGGCGTGGCCGACCTGAAACGCCTGAAGAAAGACCTGCAGGAAGAACGCGAACGCGCCGCCCTCGCCCCGCAACGGGCGGCGGCAGCGCCGGCGCGCGCGGCATCGCCCCCCGAGGACGATCTGG
>DMTA01000196.1:0-852 GCA_003454835.1 Achromobacter sp.
CGGCAGGAAGTGCATCTCGACCTTGATCAGGCCATCGCCCTGGCAGGCCTCGCAGCGGCCACCGCGCACGTTGAAGCTGAAACGGCCCGGCGAATAACCGCGCGCACGCGCTTCGGGCACCTGCGCGAACAGCTCGCGCAGCGGGGTGAACAGGCCGGTGTAGGTGGCCGGGTTCGAGCGCGGGGTGCGGCCGATCGGCGACTGGTCGATGTCCACCACCTTGTCGAACAGGTCCAGGCCATCGATCTCCTTGTACGGAGCGATCGGGTGCGAGGAACCGTTGATCTCGTTGGCGGCCAGCGAGAACAGGGTGTCGTTGATCAGGGTCGACTTGCCCGAGCCGGACACGCCGGTCACGCAGGTCAGCAGGCCCGACGGAATCGCCAGGTCCACGCCCTTCAGGTTGTTGCCGCTGGCACCGCGCAGGTGCAGGGTCATCTTCGGGTTCGGCTTGTGCCGGCGCTCCGGGATCTTGATGGAACGCTTGCCCGACAGGTACTGCCCGGTCAGCGAGCGCGGTGCATCCAGCAGATCCTGCAGGGTGCCCTGGCCGACGATCTCGCCGCCGTGCACGCCTGCACCCGGACCGATGTCAAGCACATAGTCGGCCAGGCGGATCGC
Organism: Achromobacter sp.; assembly: GCA_003454835.1. Taxonomy (GTDB): domain Bacteria; phylum Pseudomonadota; class Gammaproteobacteria; order Burkholderiales; family Burkholderiaceae_B; genus Achromobacter. Next base: position 622 of record DMTA01000196.1, read on the forward strand.
ATCCTCGTCATGCTCGACCACGATGACCGTGTTGCCGAGGTCGCGCAGGCGGGTGAGGGTGCCCAGCAGGCGTTCGTTGTCGCGCTGGTGCAGGCCGATGGACGGCTCGTCGAGCACGTACATCACGCCGACCAGACCGGCGCCGATCTGGCTGGCCAGGCGGATGCGCTGTGCTTCGCCACCGGACAGGGTGTCGGCCTTGCGCTCCAGGGTCAGGTAATCCAGGCCGAC
>DMTA01000196.1:976-3566 GCA_003454835.1 Achromobacter sp.
GCGTTGCGACGGTCCCAGCCGCGCACCGCACCGGCGGCCAGCGACAGTTCCGGGTGCACCACCACGCGCGCCGGGTCGAAGAACTCGGCCATGCCCAGGCCATCGCAGCCGGGGCAGGCGCCCATCGGCGCGTTGAAGGAGAACAGGCGCGGTTCCAGCTCGGGCAGCGAGTAATCGCAGACCGGGCAGGAGTACTTGGAGGAAAACAGGGTCGGCGCGGTCCCGGCGTTGTCCAGGCTCTGCACCGAGGCCATGCCGTCGCCCAGCTTCAGCGCGGTCTCGAAGCTCTCGGCCAGGCGCTGCTTGATGTCCTCGCGCGGGCGGAACCGGTCGATCACCGCTTCGATGGTGTGCTTCTGGCGCAGCGCCAGCGGCGGCACCGCGTCGATTTCATACAGCTCGCCGTCCACGCGCACGCGCACGAAGCCCTGCGCACGCAGCTGGTCGAAGACCTGCGCATGCTCGCCCTTGCGGTCGCGGATGACCGGGGCCAGCAGCATGTAGCGCTGTTCCGGGTCCAGGGTCAGCACCTGGTCGACCATCTGGCTGACGGTCTGTGCTTCCAGCGGGTAGCCGTGGTCCGGGCAGCGCGGGGTGCCGACGCGGGCGTACAGCAGGCGCAGGTAGTCGTAGATCTCGGTGATGGTGCCGACGGTCGAACGCGGGTTGTGCGAGGTCGACTTCTGCTCGATCGAGATGGCCGGGGACAGGCCCTCGATGTGGTCCAGGTCCGGCTTTTCCATCACGCTCAGGAACTGCCGTGCATAGGCCGACAGCGACTCGACGTAGCGGCGCTGGCCTTCTGCATAGATGGTGTCGAACGCCAGCGAGGACTTGCCCGAGCCGGACAGGCCGGTGATCACGATCAGCTTGTCGCGGGGCAGGTCGAGGTCGATGTTCTTGAGGTTGTGCGTCCGCGCGCCGCGGATGCGGATGAAATCCATCGCCATGGGGGATCCGGTTATGGGGGGCGTTGGCTGGGTGCCGGGCCAGCAGGGGGACGGGCAATCGGTCAGCCTACCGAGGTGACCAGATGGGGGCAATGGGCGACAATGCCAGCCCGGTGTCTCACCNNGCCCAGGGGTTGACTTGACCGGCGCCCATTGATCTGCGTACAATCCCGCTCCTGTCCGCCCTCGATGGCGACAGTCCATAGACCACAATAACTACAGAGGAAGTCTGGTCATGTACGCAGTACTGGTCACCGGCGGTAAGCAATACCGCGTGGCGCAGGGCGAAAAGCTCCGCATTGAAAAGCTCGAAGTCGAAGTCGGCAGCGAGATCAAGTTCGACAACATCCTGCTGCTCGGCGACAGCGATGGCATCAAGATCGGCGACGCTCTCAGCGGCGCAGCGGTCACCGCCACCGTCCTGTCCCAGGGTCGTGCTGACAAGGTCCGGATCATCAAGTTCCGTCGCCGCAAGCACCACATGAAGCGTCAGGGTCACCGTCAGTACTACACCGAAATCGAGATCACCGGCATTGCCGGTGGCAGCAAGTAAGGAGATAGGTCATGGCACATAAAAAAGGCGTAGGCTCTTCGCGCAACGGTCGCGACTCCAACCCGAAGTACCTGGGCGTCAAGATCTTCGGTGGCCAGGCCATTGAAGCCGGCAACATCATCGTGCGTCAGCGCGGCACCCAGTTCCACCCGGGTTCGGGCGTCGGCCTCGGCCGCGACCACACCCTGTTCGCCCTCGTGGACGGCAAGGTGGAGTTCTCGGTGAAGGGCGCCAAGAAGCGTCGCACCGTCAGCGTCGTGTCGGTCGAAGCCTGATAAGGCTGGACTGGCGGCCATGCCCTGGCATGGCCCTGCTGGTCGAATCGCACGCTGCATGAAGAGCCCCGCTTCGGCGGGGCTTTTCGTTGGAATCAGTGGTACAACGGGCACGGCCCGACATTCAAGCAAGGCGGCGGCACGCAGGCCGCGCCCATCGCAGGCATCGAAACAATGAAACTGGTAGACGAAGCAGAAATCGAAGTGTTCGCCGGCAACGGCGGCAACGGCTGCATTGGCTTCCGTCGCGAGAAGTTCATTCCGCTCGGCGGCCCGGACGGCGGCGACGGCGGTGCGGGCGGCAGCGTGTACATCCGCGCCGACGAAAACCTGAACACCCTGGTCGACTTCCGCCATGACCGCATCTTCAAGGCGCAGCGCGGCGAGAATGGTATGGGCCGCCAAGCCTATGGCAAGGGCGGCGAAGACCTGACCATCACCGTGCCGGTCGGCACCGTGATCATCAACGTGGCCACCGACGAAATCATCGGCGACCTGACCCAGCACGGCGACCGCCTGCTGGTCGCGCAGGGCGGCCGTGGCGGCCTCGGCAACATGCACTTCAAGAGCTCGACCAACCGCTCGCCGCGCCAGGCGCTGCCGGGCGAGCCGGGCGAAGAGCGCACGCTGAAGCTGGAGCTGAAGCTGCTGGCCGACGTCGGCCTGCTGGGCTTCCCCAACGCCGGCAAGAGCACCCTGATCCGCGCCGTCTCGGCGGCAACGCCGAAGGTGGCCGATTACCCGTTCACCACGCTGTACCCGAACCTGGGTGTGGTGAAGGTGGAGAACTACCGCAGCTTCGTCATCGCCGA
>DMTA01000196.1:3730-4146 GCA_003454835.1 Achromobacter sp.
CCGGTCGAGCAGGTGCGTGCCATCGAGCGCGAGCTGGAAAAGCACGACCCGGAGCTGCTGCAGAAGCCGCGCTGGCTGGTGCTGAACAAGGCCGACCTGATGTTCGAGGACGAGGCCAAGGCCGCGGCCGAGCAGATCGTCGCCGAGCTGGGCTGGAAGGAGCCGTGGTTCCTGGTCTCGGCGCTGGGCCGCGAAGGCACCTTCCCGATCATGAGCCGGGTCATGGCCTTCTTCGATCGCCAGAAGGAAGACGAGCTGGAAGCCCGCAACGCGCAGTAGAGTCGACTGTCAGTCGACTGACGTTGACGGAAAACCCGGCTTCGGCCGGGTTTTTTGTTGTGGTAGTGCCGGCCGCTGGCCGGCAACCCTGGCGGGGGTAGAGTCGACTGTCAGTCGACTGCTCTTCGCCGTAACCC
>DMTA01000578.1 GCA_003454835.1 Achromobacter sp.
CACGCCCGTCTTCACGCCGCGGCGCGCAAGTGTGCTGGGCATCCTGTGCGGCACGCTGGGCGGGTTCTTCGGCGTGGGCGGCGCGGTGCTGGCCGTGCCCATCATCACAACGGTCTTCCGCTTGCCGCAGACCACCGCGCAAGCCCTCGCGCTCAGCATGGTGATCCCCGGCTCGATGATCGCGCTCATCACCTACACGTGGGCAGGGCAGGCCAACTGGATGGTCGGCGCGCCGCTCGCGATCGGCAGCCTCATCTTCGTGCCCATCGGCGTGCGGCTCGCGTACCGGCTTCCTGAACGCAAGCTGAGAGCTAGCTTTGCGCTGATGTTGTTTGCGACGGTGGCGTTGTTGGCGTTCGAGGGATAGCAACAATTCTTGAGCGACAGAAAAATTGTGGTTCCTGGTTGAACCTTCTGGAGGGGCAAGCTTCAAACCGCATACGGGACTAGCGGCATCGTGCCGCCCCGTAACGGAAAAGGGCATCTGCCCTTCACCAACCAGGAGTACTTACATGACGACTCACTCCCGCATTGCTGCGTTTCTTTCCACCTCGGCCCTGTGCCTCGGTCTCGCTGCCGCACCGGCGGCATTCGCGGCTGGCGCCAAGTCCGGCGACACCAAGACCCAGGCGCATCACAAGCATCACAAGGCTGACAAGTCTTCCGCCAAGCACTCGGCCGGCGCAGCGACCAACCACAAGTCCGGCGCCACGATGCCGGCGAAGTAGCAACATCGGGCGGCGACGCCCAAGTTCCTTTGCGCGACAAAGACTGACCGGACACGCGGGGGCCGGAAAGTCGAAAGCCTCTCGGTATGGGCGCCGAGAGGCTTTTTCATTTCTGTGATCTGGCACAAGAAAAAGCAGCGCTTTTTCATTACTAAGACTCCTCTGATTTACGAGCCACATGCGCGGCTTGTAAAAGCGTTGATGCCGCTTGGCGCCAAAAGATGCCTATACCCAACTTTTGGCAAACGCCCGACAGTCATAGGGAGTTCAAGGGATGTACTCGCCCCCCATCACCGGAAAGACCCGCGCGCTCGTGGCGCCCAATGCTCCGGATGCCTATGTTCAAAAGCAGCAGCCAAAGCCCTGCGTTGTGATCTTGATCCACGGGGTCAACGATTTGGCGGGCGTCTACGACGCGCTGGAAACCGGCATTTGCACCGGCCTGAACGAACGTCTGGACCACCTGTTCACCAAACGAGGCGAGCGCAGCCCCGCTGCGCTGAATCCAGCCCGGTACACGTCATCCAAGGACGATGACGGCAGAGCGCCGGACCCGGACGCGGTCTACTACCGCCGCGTGGCGACGTTAGGCAAGTATGGCGGTCGTTCGCGTAGCGTGGTCATCCCCTTTTATTGGGGGTTTCGCGAAGAAGAAAGCCGGATACAGAAACAGACCACCCATGGCGAATGGCTTGACCGCTTCGGCAATCGACTCGACAAGGCCGGGTCCAAGGAGGGCGGTCCTTTTGCCAATGCCACGACGACCTTGCCGGATATGTTCGGCAGGGGCTTTTCCGGCAAGGTCGCGGGAATGCCTGCCAATGCGCTCTTCGGATCTCCAGACCATCCGTTGTTCCCCGCACCGTCCCGGCGCTACATGGTGTTGGCAGCGCAGCGACTGGCCATGTTGACCAAGATCATCCGGGCCTATCGGCACCCCGACGGTCGCTCCGGCGCGGACGACACCATCAACGTGGTCGGTCACAGCCAGGGCAACCTCATCACGCTGCTGGCCAACGCGATGCTCCACGATGAAGGCCAGCGCCCCATCGATGGCTTTGTCCTCATGAGTCCACCCTACAGTCTGGAGGAGACCTTCTTCGAAGGCAGTGAGTTGGGCAAGGCTCAGCAGACGACGGCGGCACGCTTAAATACGCTGAGCAATATCGTCAGATTTATCGCTGACAACGCCCATCAGCGGCCTTCTCTGGCAGACATGGCCGATGCCACCAAGGTCAGTTGCATCGGAGGTCTACGTTGGACGGGGCAGCAATGCGAAACCTCGATCGATGGCGACAAGGTGAGTTTCGCCGAGCGGGACAATCGCGGCAGTGTGTTTCTCTATTTCTCGCCGCAAGACCAGACCGTTGGCATGGCCAACGTGCAGGGGATCGGCTGGCAAGGCGTGGGTGATCATGCCCGCAACTATTGGTTCTTTTATCCCGATGCTTCAAGCGCCACGACTTGCTCCGTCGAACCCCAATCGAGCTCGAATGACATGGATTTCCGGCGCTTCAATGTGCCCGCCCTCGCTTCGCTCGGTGCGCGGTTCTTCCAGCGTGTTTTCACGGTCCGTGAGCGAGATGGCCAAGGCGAGCTCGTGGGCAAACCTCCTTCCTATACCTACAAGCTGTTGGGGTACGGCGTCAGGGGCGCGGGTGAAACCGCGTGGGAAGGCACCAGACTCGGGGTGGGACGCAAAGTGTTTGCCAACGCCCACTTCTTCGTTGAACAGAAGGTCACCATCCAGGCGCCGGCGCTGCCCACTCTCTTTCTCCCGGATTTCGTTGCCGACGGCACGACGCTGGGTCACGAAGGTTCCGGGGGTATCAAGCCCGTGTGGATGGATACCGACCCCATCGACGCCGCCATTGCCCTTACCAATGGCGGCATCGACGCGCAGATTACCCGGGTGATATCACTGCCCACGGCCGATCTGCTTGGCCCGGCGCTACGGCGCGCACTGGAGGAAAAAGCCCCCGATATCAATGATCCAAACCGTAATCCCTACCTGGCCCCGGAAAACAATGAATGGGCTGCCGATTGGCATCGTGTTGCGCACGTCAAACCGCTCGGTGGTGGGCGATACAAAGCCATTTTTGAAGAGTCGCCCAACGAGGCGCGCCGGCGGATGATGGACGCACCGGCGGGAAGCAATGAGCCCATTTCGTTCCACTCGGCGATTCCCATGAGTGCCATTCACAGTCGTCGCGCCGTGGCCTATGACCTGGCCATCGGGCAGGCTTGCAGTATTGATGATGAGGTGTTTTATGCCTATTTGTGCCGCGTGGCGGATTGGCGGCTGCATTGGGAGAAACGAGATGGAAGCTGGGGTGGTTCTCAGGACGCGGCAGCGAGCGATGAACCTGACGAAACAGTATTGCAATGCTACAGGTTTGAATTGAAGGGGAACAAGGAGCTAATTGACGAAACCTCCCTTTATCGGAGTGACAAGATTCCGCCTCCAGATGGTCCACTTCAAGGTGGTGGCTTCCTACCGCAGACGACCCTTGATGCGAACTATCCCAGCCTGGTCGCCTGGCAGAGCGTGAGAGATAGGAACGAAGGCCGCGGTCTACAGTGCGGCTCAGGGAGGAGCCTATGAGCCCGATCTCGCTCCTGGCCGCATCATTGCTGTTGCGTTGGTGGGCGGTTGCTCCTGAGGCGCCACCGCCGCCCGAACCTGAAACTGCGCCTCTGGCAGCAATGGCGTGTCCGTTGCCATCGGCTGAAGCGCATCGCACGGCGGCGGTCTTACCGAATACTCCCTCTGCTTCCAAAGGTGCCCCCATGTTGCAACCTCGTCTGGAAACCCTGGATATCGTCCGCGTGGGACTGAGTCTGGATGTCTATCGTCAAGGGCAGGCCTGGGCGCAGTTGCGTAAGCAAAGCGCCGATCAACCCAATGCCTTGCTCGTGGGTAGCGCCTTGCCGATGGATCCGCGCGACTATCCCGTTGACGGCACGCTTAAGGACATGGCCTGGGGCCAGCGGAAATCCAACGCGCTGGAACTGGCCCTGAAGAGTTTCCCGGAACGCTGGCCTCTGCCGACTATGGTGGTTGTAAGGGACTACAACCCAAAAATGAACCGGCCTCGTGTGCCGCCCGAGGAAATGGAAGTGGCGCTCAGAATAATGGCAACCGCAGAGCGCGGTGATGCAGGGTTGCACTGGCACCAGCTCCGTCAGTTAGACAATGGCGTCGTCTGCAATACCAACCCGGAAGCAGTAATCGAATCCATTTTCCTAATGTTCGAGCGCAATCCGGACATGCCAGCCTTGCTGGTCTATGCGCTCGACAGCTTCAACTTGCGGGCGGCGCTGTCCAGCAAGAATATTCGCCTGAACGACATTTCACCGCGCGGCGAACGCACGCCTCAGACACCCACCGATGCCGTCGTGGCCCTGGTCGTGGCCCGTCCCGAGCGTCTGTCTTGGCTGCGCGAGTTTGCCAAGTACACCAAAGAAAAACCTGACTCTATCGACCCGGCCTTCATCGGCTGGGAACGTTCACCGCGGCAAGCGTTCAAGCCGACAACCTTCTTCCCCGAGCCGATTACGCAACGAGGTTTTGAGCAATGGGATCGCTTGAAGGTTTTGGCGCGGTTGCATCGGCCGGTGACGGTTTCGTTGCACGGCAAAGATGACGCCGACGTGCTGCTCAAGAACCAGGAGCGGGACCAGGCTATTGCCAGCGGCTGGGACCAGGCGATTACGGCATTGGGTTCCACGCCAACGCGCGCTTTCTTCGACACGGGCAAACTTTCGGGCGGCATCGCGCAGTTGGCACCGGCCCTGCAACGGGTGCAGCACCCCCTGGACCTGCTGGAATCAACCCAAAGCTACGACCTTTCCCAACGGGTAGGCGATACAGGCGCCGCATCGCCCTTCGTCGGCCTGGCGCTGGCCACGATGGCGAGCTATCTCAATGCCGACAGTAGTCTGGTGGTGCCTTTGCGCCGCGCCGATCGTGCGACCTTCATCGGTATCAGCCCGCCGGCGTCTGGGAAAAAGCCCGTTGATGATCCGTTCGGCGTGTCGCTGAGACCACAACACACCGCGATTACCGACGAGCCCTCTCCCGAGTTCAAGGCTTGGCTGGGGCAGCGGCATATTGACCACCAGCGTGAGCAGGAACGCAGTGCCCCGCGCTATCGAGACCCGGCAGTCGTGGCTCGGGAACAACGCGTTCTTGATGACTTTATTGCGGGCCTTTCCGGTGCCGACCCTCTGGGTCCAAAGAACAACTAGGTTTCGCAGAAACGGAAATTGGTTGCCTGCCGCGACTGCGCTTCCCGATCGCCTTGTGCCGACATCAATTCCGCGCCGAATGGTGAACCAGGTCAAGAATGCGCCGCCGCTCAGCGCCGCGAAGGCGGCGGCCGCATCCGCTTATTCCACCGGCGTGATCACGCGGCCGTTCTCGAAGAACGACTGCAGATTTTCCAGCATCATGTTTTCCATCGCCAGGCGCGTTTCTTCCGTGGCGCTGCCGATGTGCGGCAGCAGCACGGCCTTGTCGCTTTTGATCAGGGCTTCCGGCACCTTGGGCTCGTGCTCGAAGACGTCGAGCGCGGCGCAGCCCAGCTTGCCGTCTTCAAGCGCGGCGACCAGGGCGGTTTCGTCGATGACCGGACCGCGTGCGATGTTGACGACGATGCCCTTGGGGCCCAGCGCCTCGAGCACCTCGCGGTTCACCAGGTGGCGCGTGCTCGGCCCGCCGACAGTCGCCACGATCAGGAAATCGGCCCATTTGGCCAGGTTCGTCAGCGAGGCCTCATAGCCGAAGTCGACGTCGTCGCGCTTTCTGCGGTTGTGATAACGCACGTCCATGTCGAAGCCCGTGCCGCGCTTGGCGATGGCTTCGCCGATGCGGCCCAGCCCCACGATGCCCAGCTTCTTGCCGCTGACGCGCAGCCCCAGCGGAATACTGCCGTGCACCTGACCCCATTGGCCGGCCCGCACAAAGCGTTCGCCCTGACCCATGCGGCGCGCGCCGGCGATCAACAGGCCCCAGGCCAGATCGGCCACGCAATCCGTCAACACGTCCGGCGTATTGCTGACGAGCACGCCACGCTTGCGCGCGGCCTCGACATCGATCGTCTCGTAGCCCACGCCCCAACTGCAGATGGCCTTCAGGTCCGGCAGCGCGTTGATGAGGTCGGCATTCGCGCCGAAATTCGCGGACGTGACGACGGCGGTGACGCCCTTGCCGTGTTCGGCCAGCGCGGCCTTGCGATCCGGGTACTTCCACAATTCGATGACGTCATAGCCGTCGGCCAGGCGCTTGTTGGCGGAGGGAGAGCCGGCCAGCGAGCCGACCTGGATGATGCGTTGCTTGGTGGTCATGTTGTCGTACGGTTGGGTGGCGAAGGTTTCATGCTACTTGATTCATGCGGGAGACCGCGGGCCCGCCCCGCATCCGAGGGATCGGGCCGGGCCGCGGACAAAAGATGCCTACCTTCGGGCATCCCGTCGCTTTACTCGAGCTGAATGTTGGCTTTCTGGATCACGTCCTTCCAGCGCTTGACCTCGGCCTGCTGGAATTCTGCGAACTGCTGCGGCGTGTTGGCGACCACTTCAAAGCCCAGGCCTTGCAGCGTCTTCTGCGTCTGCGGCTCGCGCAGCGCGGTGCGCAAAGCCTCGGCCAGCTTGTCGACGACCGGCTGCGGCGTACCCTTGGGCACGGCAAAGCCCTGCCAGGAATACACGACCATATCCTTGATGCCGGCCTCGGCCAGCGTCGGCACGTCGGGCAGATCGGTCGCGCGCGTGTCGCCCGTGATGGCCAGCGCCTTCAGCTTGCCCGCCTTGATGTGGTTCTGCACCGCGCCCAGGTTCTGAAACGACACGTTGACCTGTCCGCCGATCAGGTCCGCGATGGCGGCGCCGCCGCCCTTGTACGGCACGTCCACGCCGGTGCTCTGCGTGCGCTGCCGGAACAGCACGGCTGACAGGTGGTCCGACGATCCCGTGCCCGATGAGGCGTACGACACGCGGTTCGGATTCTTCTTGGCGTAGTCGACCAGTTCGGCCACGGTGCTGGCCGGGAACGACGTCGCCGCGACCAGCACATTGGGGTTGCGCACCGCCTGCGTCAGGTAGGTGAAGTCCTTGCTGGGGTTATACGACAGGTTCTTGTACAGGGCTTCGTTGATGGCGAAGGTGCCGATGGATCCGACCATCATGGTGTAGCCGTCGGGCGTGGAGCGGGCCAGCGCCTGCGCGCCGATTGCGCTGTTTGCGCCCGGCTTGTTCTCGACGACGAAGGTTTGCCCCAGGATCTTCGCCAGCGCCGGTGTGACCGAGCGCCCGGTGATGTCGGAAGACCCGCCTGGCACGAAGGGCACGATCATGGTGACGGGTTTTTCCGGGTAACCGGCGGCAAAGGCCGCCGGCGACCCAAGCACAACGGCGCCCGCCGCGAATACGGCGCTGATCAGTTTGTTCATGGTGTCTCCTGGTTCGCGTGATGATGAAGAGCCCGCCGCTCACGCGTTGCGGACGGGCCCCGGATCGGCGCAGGGTCAGTCGACCTTGGCGCCGGATTTCTTCACAACGTCGGCCCACTTGACGGTTTCCTGGGCCATGAACTGCTTGAACTGGGCGGGCGTGTTGCCGGACGGGGTTGCGCCTTGCGCCTGGAGCTGTGCGCGCACGGGCTCCTGCTGCAAGGCCGCCGCCACGTCGCGCTGGACCTTTTCCACGATTTCCGCAGGCGTGCCGGCGGGGGCCAGCAGACCGAACCAGCTCGATGCCTCGTAGCCCTTCACGCCGGCTTCGGCCATCGTGGGTACGTCAGGCAAGGCGGGCGAGCGATTGGCGGTCGTCACGGCCAGCGGGCGCAGCTTGCCGGCCTTGATGAAGCCCATGGACGAGGGAAGATTGTCGAAGATCAGGTCCGCCTGTCCGGCCATCACGTCGGTGAGCGCGGGGCTGCTGCCCTTGTAGGGCACGTGCGTCATGCGCGTGCCGGTCATGCTCTGGAAGAGTTCGCCCGACAGGTGCGTGGAAGTGCCGTTGCCGGTGGAAGCCATGTTGACGCTGTCGGGATTGGCCTTCAGGTACTTGATCAGGTCCGCCACGTTGCGGATGCCGTGCTTGTCGGCGAACTTGGGGTTGACTTCGAGGATGTTGGGCACCGGGATCACCAGCGTAACCGGCACGAAGTCCTTGACCGGGTCGTAGGGCAGCTTGGCGTACACGGACTGATTGATGGCGTGGGTGCTGACCGTGCCCATCAGGAAGGTGTAGCCGTCGGGCGTGGCGCGGGCGGCTTCGGCCGAGCCGACGTTGCCGCCGGCGCCCGCCTTGTTGTCGACCACCACGGGCTTGTTCCAGCTCTTGCCCAATTCGGCCGCCACGACGCGCGCAGCGATGTCGGCGGTGCCGCCGGCGGGGAAGGGCACGATGATCTTGACCTCGCGTTCGGGGTAGTCCGCGAAAGCCGGCGAGGCCGGCAGGACAAAGGCGGTGGCCGTCAGCAGGGCGGCCGCAAAAAATCGGCCTCGCACAGGGGCTGCATGCATGGAACTCGTCTCCTCGGTGTGCGCGTGGCCGCGCATCGTTTCTGGGGGGTATTCCGCTCCCGGCGAGCCGGGAGCTCAAAGCCGCATGCGGCCCGCGCCTCATGCGACTGTGTGCTGCCGAACTACTTGTAAAACAAATATAGGTATTGAGCTATAGCTTGTCAACCAAGTATACTTTTTTCACCTTACTTATCTGACAACCGCACTGACAACCTCACCCGCCAGGAGTCCCTTCCATGAAAACCACCCCGGTCACCGCCCAGGATCTGCAGCGCTCGGTCATCGCCGTGCCGCCGCTGGCCCGCAACGCCGACCTGTCGCTGAACGAAGCGGCCAACAAGACGCTGCTCGGCCACCTGGAAGCGGGCGGCGTGCGCAACGTCATGTATGGCGGCAACGCCAATTTCTACAACGTGGGTTTGAGCGAATATGCACGCATCGTGGACATGCTGGCAAGCCTGGCGGGTTCGGACACGTGGATCCTGCCCTCGGTGGGGCCCGACTACGGCAAGATGATGGACCAGGCCGCCATCCTGCGCTCGCGCGCCTTTCCGACCGCGATGCTGCTGCCCATGTCCTTCCCGTACACCGATGCCGGGCTGGCCGACGGCGTGCGCCGCTTCACGGATGCGCTGGGCAAGCCGGCGGTGGTCTACATCAAGTCGGCGGACTACCTGGCCCCGGAAACCGCGGCGCGCCTGATCGAGGAAGGACGCCTGGTCGCCTTCAAGTACGCCGTCGTGCGCGACAACCCGTCCGAAGACGCTTACCTGTCCGCGCTGCTGCAAGCCGTGGATTCGCGCTGGGTCGTCAGCGGCATCGGCGAGCGCCCGGCCATCGTCCACTACCGCGAATTCGGCCTGAAGAGCTTCACGTCGGGATCCGTCTGCGTGGCGCCGCGCGGTTCGATGCGCCTCTTGCATCTGTTGCACGAGGGTCGCTTTGATGAAGCCGAAGCCGTGCGCGAACAATACATGGGCCTGGAAGACTGCCGCGATGGCATCAGCCCCATTCGCGTGCTGCACGACGCTGTGACGCTGTCGGGCGTGGCGGACATGGGCCCGATGCTGCCGCTTTTGACCGGCATCTCCAGCACCGAGCGCGAACGCGTGGCGCCCGTGGCGCGCGCGCTCGCCGCCTGGGACCGCGAAACCGCCACGGCGTGACCGCGTGCGGCGCGGAGGACGCAATGCAGGTACGATGAGCGCCGTCCGCGCATCGCAGCATTCGTTCAGGGCCTGTTCTCCGCGAGAGGACAGGCCCTACTACCAGGAGTTTCCGTGGCTCGACCCAAAGCATCCCCCCCATCCACGCCGCCCGCGCGCGNNCGCCCGCCACGCCGGTGCTGGAACGCGGGCACCGGGTGCGGCTGGCGGACCAGCTTTACGGCCAGATCTTCGAACAGATCGTGTCCGGCGGACTGAACGTCGGCGACAAGCTGCCGTCCGAAAACGAAATCTCCGAACGCTTCGGCGTGTCGCGGCCCGTCGTGCGCGAAGCCTTGCTGCGCCTGCGCGCCGACGGCCTCATCACTGCGCACCAGGGCCTGGGCACCTTTGTCAGCCACCAGCCCGCGCCGCGCCTGAAGGCCTTCAACGATGTGCAGAATGTCAGCGCCTATCTGCGCGCCCAGGAGGTGCGCGTGGCGCTGGAGGGCGATGCTGCGCGCCTGGCGGCGCTGCGGCGCACCGACGATCAGCTTGGAAAGATCGCCGACGCTCACGCGGCGTTTGCCGACACGCTGGCAAAGGGACAAGTGTCCGCCGAAGCGGACCTGGCGTTTCATGCCAGCATCGCCGAGGCCAGCGGCAACGACTTCTACCTGGGCGTTCTGGAAAGCATCCACGAGTCCATCAGCGGCTTCATGCGCCTGACGCTAAACCTGACGCGCACCGGATCGCGCCAGCGCGCGCAGCGCGTTGTGGACGAACATGCCACCATCCTGGACGCCATCCGCGAACAGGACGGCGAGCGCGCGCGCGTCGCCATGCAATTCCATCTGGGCCAGGCCCGCCACAGACTGGTCGACCGCGACCGGGACTGACGCCGCCGACGCCCGCCACACCTACAAGACGACAGGAGACAGACAGTGTCAGGGAACGGAGCAAACGCCACGGCCGTGCCGGTGGAGCAGGTGCGAGAACAGGTGCTGCAGGTGCTAATGGCCTGGGGCATGGCCGAAGACCTTGCCCACATCACTGCGGGCCTGATGGCGCGCACGGACCTGCTGGGCATCGATTCGCATGGCATCTCCATGCTGCCCGCTTATGAGGACAAATGGCGCGCCGGCACGCTGCGGCTGGACGCACGGGCTCGCGTGGTGCGCGACGGCGGCGCCAGCGCGCTGATCGACGGCATGGGCGGCCTGGGCTATCCGGTCGCCGCGCAGGCCATGAACCTGGCCGTGGACAAGGCGTTGGAACACGGCGTGGGCG
>DMTA01000118.1 GCA_003454835.1 Achromobacter sp.
TGCCGTCGATGAAATGGTTGTGCATGATGCCGAACATCCAGGCGCGCAGCTCGCCGCGCCGCTGCCAGCGGGAATAGCGGCTCCATGCGCGCTCCAGCGTGTCCTGAACGAGGTCGTCGGCCCGGTCCGGGTCGCCCGTCAGCCCGCGCGCGTAACGCCGCAGGCTGGGGATGCAGGCCAGGATCTGGGCTTCGTCTTCGGCGCGCATGGTCTGATCGGGCAGCTGTCCGGATCAGGGTTTGACGACGTGCCAGATTTCCTTGAAGTTGTCGCCGGTCTTGTCGCCCGGCTTGGTGTCCTTGGTGAACAGGTACAGCGGCTTGTTCTTGTAGGCCCATTGCTTGCTGCCGTCGGGGCGGGTGATGACCGTCAGGTCGCCCATCGGCTTGGCGTCGCCGGTGGCCATGGCGGGCGGCCAGGCCTTGGCGCACTGGTCGACGCAGGCGCTCTTGCCCGCGGTGTCCTTGTCGAAGGTGTACAGCGTCATGCCGGCGCTGTCGACCAGAATGCCGTTCTGGGTCTTGACGGCCTGGGCGTGGGCGCCGGCCGAGAACAGGGCGGCGCAGGCGAGAGCCAGGGCCGCGGCGGTGTGTTTGCGCATGGTGTGCCTCGTAGAAGGGAAGGTTTGGGGGACTGCCCTCTACGGACGCCGGCCGGAGCCGCTTTATTCCAGCGGTCCGGAAAAAAGCTGCCGCGAAGGGTTCAAGCGCCCGGCCGGACCGCGCCGGGGTCATACCGCATTTCATGCTCCAGCTCGGTCTCCTCCACGGAAGTGAAGCCCAGCGCCTCGTACAGCCGCCGGGCGGGATTGCCTTTCAGGACGCTCAGCGTGACGGGCGCCCCTTCCTTGTCCGCCCGGTCCAGCACCTTGGCCAGCAGCCGGCGGCCCAGCCCCTGGCCCTGGAAATCGGGATCGATCTGGATCTGCACGATGCGCCAGCCGGTCGGATCGCGGTAATGCTTGAACAGCCCGGCGGGACGGCCGGCCAGCCAGACGATCTGGGCGTCGTCGAAGTGGTAGTGGATTCGCGCCAGGTGCTCGGCATCGTCCACCGGAATGCCGGCACGCTCCAGGTACGCCGTCATCGTGCGCTTGCGCAGGGACAGCAGGAACGGCACGTCTTCTTCGGTGGCGGGCTGCAACGCCAGATCGGGGGTGAGGCTCATGTTGCGGTGCGAAGGGAAGGGGGGAGCGCGGGCGCCGCCGGATGGCGGGCGGGTTGCCTGACGTTATAGATCGGTTACGGGGTAGGCGCTAGCTGATTTCAGCCGCATTTGAGCCGTAAACGTAAACCGGTCCGAGAAGCGGTCGGCAGCAGTCGTCTTTTACCAAAATGAGTAGTACGCTTCACAAATTCAGCCGATAGCGTTAATTTGATACGTCTACTTCACATTTTGGCGCTGAAAAATGACCTCCGATTCGACAGATCCGCTGATTGATGCGCTGGTCGAGGCGCGACGTGACCGTAAATACACGCAGGCTCAGCTTGCAGATCTTGCGGGTATTAGCCGTCGTGCATTGGTGGCGATCGAGGGGGGAGGGGATTGCAATGTATCGACGTTGCGCCGCCTTATGCGCGCCCTGGACCTGGAATTGAGGCTGGTCCCCGCAGAGTATGCGCCGCCCACCCTTGAAGACGTGTATGCCGAAAACGAGGCGGCCTACCGTCGTTTGCGCGAAGAGCATAAATCATGACGCTGGACATCTATGTGCAGGACAAGAAGGTTGGGGTGCTGGACCAGACCGGGATTACCTCCTTTGTGTTTACCTATCTGCCCGATACGCCGAGAGACCTGGCAGTGTCGTTATTGATGCCGCCCCGCACAGAAAGCTGGACCAGCCCATTTCTATTCCCAGTGTTTCAGGTCTCGTTGCCAGAAGGGGCGTTGCGGCAGACGCTCGAACGGTTCTTCGCAAAAAACTTCGCCAGCTTTGGGGACATGGAACTGTTGGCAATCGTTGGCGAAAACCTGATCGGTCAGGTTAAAGCCGTGCCCGCAGGCGCGACGCCTTCGAAACGAAGCGTCCATGAATCGCTGCAAAGTCTGTTGTCATCCGACCTGAAATCCATCGTGCGGCATTACTTGGGCGAGGATAGTCATGGGCCTGGCGTATCCGGAGGATTCTTGAAATTTCTGGCACGCAGTCCCGTCAGCGGGGATGGCGTGAAACGCACCATCGCCGTCGACCAATGGATCGTCAAGCTGAACGATCCCGATCGTGCCGACATCGTGCTGATGGAACACTTCGGAATGATGGCGGCGCGAGAGATGGGACTCAACGTGCCCGAAACGCATCTTGCTCCCGACTTCAGCCGGTTGCTTGTCAGACGATTCGATGTCGACGCCGCGGGC
Organism: Achromobacter sp.; assembly: GCA_003454835.1. GTDB lineage: Bacteria > Pseudomonadota > Gammaproteobacteria > Burkholderiales > Burkholderiaceae_B > Achromobacter. Next base: position 2,356 of record DMTA01000118.1, read on the forward strand.
AGCTCCCTCGGTTTCGAGGACATGTGTGCATTGACCGGCCAGCCGGCGCGGGACAAGTTCAGTGGGTCTGCCGAGCGCATCGTTCGTACCATCCGTGCGTTTTGTCCCGGGATGGCAGGCCAACTAGCCTGCGAACAGTTTTATGCGCAATATCTGTTGGCCGCAGCTATCAGAAACGGCGATGCGCATCTGAAGAACTTTGGACTGTTGTACGAGGGCGGGAAGATTCCTTCGCTGGCTCCCGTGTTCGACATGCTGACGATGTCGGTGTACGCGCCCCGCGATAACCATGGTGATGCCAACGACGGCATGGCGCTCACGCTGGGCGGCACGAAGCGCTGGCCTACGGCGGATTCGCTAAAGCGACTGGGGAAAGTGTGTGACGTATCGCCGGGCAGACAGAATCACTGGCGCAAGCAGCTCGGAGAGGCGCTGTTGAAGACTGCCGAATCTGCGGTGGCGTTCAAGCAAGCCAATCAAGGCGTAGTGGTAGGTCGAAACATCGCCAGGATGCTGGAACTTTGGGCGCACGGCATGAAGCAGGTAGATGAGACGATCGCGAAGAAGCTCAAGCAATCCGCGGAATCGCTCGCCCCTAAACCTGCGATTTGACCGGCCCAGGCGTCAACATCCCCAACGGCTCCGGCCCGAAATGCCGCAAGTTCGGAAACACCGTCCGAAGATCGTCCCGGCTGGCGCCGAACCACGTGCCCAGGTCCGCGCCCAACTGATCCACCGACGTGGTGGGCAGCAGCCGTCCGTTGTCCACGAAACCGGGCCCGTTCAGTGCGATTTCCGGGTGGGTCCCGTAGCAGCGGCCGCCGTTGACCGCGCCGCCCAGCACGAAGTGATGCGAGCCCCAGCCGTGATCCGAGCCGTTGCCGTTGGAACCCAGCGTGCGGCCGAACTCGGAGGCTGTGAAGGTGGTGACCTGATCCGCCACGCCCATCTCGGCCAGTGCGCTCTGGAACACCGCCAGCGCCTGGCCCATCTCCTTCAGCAGTGCTGGGTGCGTGTCGTTCAGCCCCGTATGGTTGTCATAGCCGTTCTGCGACACGAAGAACACCTGACGCCGCGCGCCCAGCGTTTCGCGGGCGGCGATGATGCGCGCCACGATCCGCAACTGCTGCGCGAGCGGCGTCGAGAAATCCCCCGGCACGGCGACATCCGCCAAGGCGGCCCGCAGGCGCTTGTCCGCCGAGATGGATTGCGCGGCGATGCGCGACATCTCACGTTCCATCAGATGCTCGCGCGGCTCGGTGATCAGGTCGCGCAGCAGTGCGGTGCAGGCGCTGGAACCATACATGTCGCGATGCAGCAGGTCGATCTGCGTCGAGCCGTTGATGCCCACGCGATAGCCCGCCACCTTGCGCCCGGCCAGCAGCACCGTGC
>DMTA01000089.1 GCA_003454835.1 Achromobacter sp.
GGCAGCGGCCGCCCGCCGGGCAGGGGGCTTACTTGGCCGCCTTCCAGGCGTTCCAGAAGTACGGCCACGGCACCGCCTGCGTGCCTTGCAGCGACGGGGAGCGCGCGGCCTGCGCGTTGAAGTCGCCCACCTTGATGAACGGCACTTCGTCGTACACGGCCTGCTGCACGTCGGCCCAGCGCTTGACGCGCTCTTCCTGCGAGCCGGCCTGGTTGAAGGCGTCCAGCACCTGGTTGCGGCGGGGCGTGTCCCACCAGCCCGGCGCGTCCTTGGACGGGAAGTCGATCAGCGCGGGTTCAGGCAGGAAGGGGCTGTGGGTAATGAAGATGTCCCACACGGCAGGGTCCTGGCGGCGTTGCGTCAGCGTGGCCCAATCCACCACCTGCATGTCCACCGTGAAGCCGGCGGCCTTCAGGTACTCGGCGGCGACCAGCGCCATCTTGTAATGGAACTCGTACTGCTGGCTGGTCAGGATGCGGATCTTGCGGTCCTGCACGTTGGCGCCGTCCACCAGCTTTTTGGCCGCGGCGGCGTCGCCCTTGTTGTAGACCTTGCCGCCCAGCGACGTGGCCCACGGGAAGCCTTCGGGATACAGGTCGCCGTTCAGCTTGTAGAAGTTCTTGTCGCCGAACGCCGCGAACAGCATGTCCTCTTCGTTCAGAGCCAGCTGCACCGCCTGGCGCACGGCCTGGTTCGACATGATGCCCTGCTTGGTGTTGAGCACCAGGCGCGGCCAGCCGAAGGGCTTGAGCATGATGGGATCGGAGCGGCCGTTCTTCAGCTTGGGCAGCGACTCCACGGGCAGCGAATCCACATAGTCGAATTGGCCCGCCACCGCGCTTTCCACGCGGGTGTTGGCATTGCTGACCGGTACGAAGCGGATCTCGTCCAGGTACTGCTTGCGCGCGCCGCCGTAGCCGTTGGGCTCGCCTTCACGCTGCTTGTAGCCGTCAAAGCGGACCAGTTGCACGTACTGGTCGGGCACGCGGGCCTTGAGCTGATAGGGACCGGTGCCGATAAATTCGGTCAGGGAAGGCGCGATCTTGCCCTTGGGCATGACGACCGCGGCGCTGTTGTTCATGGCCAGCAGCGCGGTCAGCGGCGCATACGGCTGCTTGAGCGTGATGCGGATCGTGTTGGCGTCCGGGGCCTCGATGCCGCTGATGATCTTGGCGGCCATCTTGCCGCGCGTGGCAGTCTCGGTCCAGCGCTTCAGGGATGCCAGCACATCCGACGAATCCATCTTCGAGCCGTCATGGAACGTGATGCCCTGGCGCAGCGGAATCGTATAGACCAGCCCGTCCGCCGAGACTTCCGGCATCTTGTCGGCCAGCAGCGGCGTCAGGTTCCACTTGGCGTCAAAGGTGTACAGCGTCTCGAAGAAATGCTGGGTCAGGATGCCCACCAGATCGGCGGTGCTGGTCATCGGGTCCAGCGTCGGCGGCTCGCCGATGGTGGCGACAGAGATCGTGCCTCCCTTGACCGGCGTGGCACAGAGGGCGGGGGTCGACAAAGCGGTCAAGCCAATTGCGCCGGCCGCGAGCAGGCTCTTCAGCCCACCGCCTCGCCGGGAGGTACGGAAGTTCATGATTCTCTCTCCAGAGGAACAGAAACAGGTTGTCGCGTGAAATCGGATGCGCGCCGGTGCCCGGATGCTGCGGTCCCCTTGGGGCCTGGCGCGGTGCCGCGGGCAGGGGGACTAGAAGAAGGTTTCGGCCACGCCGGTGACGCCGTAGTGCTCGTTCACCAGCAGGACCTGACGCCATTTGTCGAACGTCAGGCAGGGATGCGAGATGTCGAAGGCGATCATGTCGCCGACCTGGATGTCGTCGCCGTCGCCCACCTGCATGAAGGCATGCTGGTCCATCATCGCGGACAGCTTCCAGTGGGCCGGCGCTGCGCCGGGCTGCACCGAACCGGGCCGGTAAAGCAGGGCAGGGGTGGGCAGGCCCGCGTCGAAGGCGGCATCGCGCTTGCCCATCGCGATGATGGCGCGGCCAGGCTCGGGCAGCGACTGCACGTAGGCCCAGACCTGCAAGGCGGGTTGCAAGCCGGGTTCCATCTTGCGCGCCACCGGGTTCTGCGCGTTGATCCGCTCGGCCGCGGTGCGATAGATGCCCACGTCGTGCGACAGGTAGCAACCCGGACGCAGCACGACTTCCAACGGGCTGCCGATGTCCAGTTGCGAGAATTCCTCGGCCACGACGTCGAACCAGGCCGAACCGGCGCCGGAGATGATGGCCGGCCCGGTCTTGCGCAGGCGGCCTGCGGCGGCCAGGCCCCGCAGCGCATCCGTGGCGCGGCGCAGGAACGCGCGGATGGCGCCTTCTTCCTGCAATACGCCTTCGTAGACTTCGATGCCGGCCAGCGCCAGACCGGGCCAGCGGGCGATCTCGTCGGCCACGGCCTGCAGTTGCGCGTCGTCGCGCACGCCGGTGCGTCCGCCGGCCGGACCCAGTTCGATCAGCACGGGCAGCACCTTGCCCTGGTCGCCGAAGAACTTACCCAGTTGCGCGGCATTGGCGGCCGAATCCACGATGCAGAAGAACGTAAAGGCGGGATCCTGCAGCAGCCGCGCAATGATGGCCATGTTGGCGCGGCCCACGAGCTGGTTGGCCATCAGCACCCGGCGAACGCCGTGCTGGTAGGCCGCCAGCACCTGCGGCGCGGTGGCCAGCGTGATGCCCCAGGCGCCGTTGTCGATCTGGCGCTTGAACAGCGCCGGGCTCATCGTCGTCTTGCCGTGCGGCGCCAGCTTGACGTGATAGGCCTCCATGAACTGCTGCATCCACTGCAGGTTGTGGCGCATGCGGGCCTCGTACAGCACGGCCACCGGCAGGCTCACATCTTCGTTCAGCAGATTCCAATTGAGCGCCGCCACGTCGGCGGTGGTACAGGACTCGGGGAACGCGCCCAGGCCCTTGCCATTCACGTCCAGCGGCGCTGCGGGGGAGGATGAGTTGGTCATGGCGGCGTCCCGTTATGGAAAATATTTACTTCAAATCTGGTTTTTTTCATTATCGTGAAAGAAATTTACAAGCGGGAGCTAGGAGTTTCCCGTAGCCCCGGCCGCGCCGTCGGTGGGAAAATAGGTCCATGCTGCGCGCCCCACAGGGCGCGCCCGTGCTTCGACAAAGGAAAAGCCATGCTGAAAGTCGCCCTGGGCCAGTTCGCCGTCAGCCGCGTCTGGGAAGAAAACGCGCAGGTCTGCATTGACCTGATGGAACGCGCCGGCGCCGGCGGGGCCGGCCTGCTGGTCCTGCCCGAAGGCATCCTGGCCCGCGACATCACCGACCCGCAGATCGTGCTCAAGGCCGCGCAGCCGCTGGATGGCCCGTTCATCACGCGCCTGCTCGAGGCCAGCCGCGGTTCGGACCTGGCCACAATGATGTGCGTCCACGTGCCGACGGGCGAGGGCCGCGTGTGGAACACGCTGGTCACCATCCGCGACGGCCAGATCCTGTCGCAGTACCGCAAGCTGCACCTGTACGACGCCTTCACCATGAAGGAGTCCACCAATGTCACGCCCGGCACCGACATCCCGCCGCTACTGGACATCGCCGGCCTGCGTGTCGGCCTCATGACTTGCTACGATGTGCGCTTTCCCGAGCTGGCCCGCCGGCTGGCGCTGGACGGCGCCGACCTGCTGGTGCTGCCGGCCGCCTGGGTGCGCGGTCCGCTCAAGGAGATGCACTGGGAGGTTCTGGTCACCGCCCGGGCGCTTGAGAACACCTGCTACGTCGCGGCCACCGGCGAATGCGGCGAACGCAACATCGGCTGCAGCATGGTGGTGGATCCGCTGGGTGTCGTCACGGCGCGGGCCGGCGAAGCGCCCGCGCTGGTCTTTGCGGACATCGACCCCGAACGGCTGGCCCATGCGCGCAAGGTCTTGCCCGTGCTGGCCAACCGGCGGTTCGGCCCGCCCGAACTGGCGTAGGCCTGGCGCTCTCGGGTGCGCGCGGGGGGCGGGCTTGCGGAGGGGGTTGGATGTGTGGTGAATGGATCTTGAGCCGT
>DMTA01000560.1 GCA_003454835.1 Achromobacter sp.
CAGCACGGCGCCCAGGACTGCCAGCGCCAGCAGCGCGGGGACGCGCATTGCGCTAGCGCCCCATGACACCGGCCGCCTCCCGCTTGAGTTCGGTCAGCGCCAACGGCAGGCGCGGGCCCATGCCCAAGAGGAGCAGGTCGTCCATGACGATGACACGCTTGCGCGCGGCGGCGGGCGTCGAGGCCAAACCCGGCAGCGCCAGCAGCTTGTCGACGCCGCCGGAGGCTTCCAGCGACGTGCGCGTCACGACGATGACGTCCGGCGCCAGCGCGCTGACCGCTTCGGCCGAGAGCGGCTTGTAGCCCTGCTGGTCCTTGAGCACATTGACCAACCCCGCCATCGTCATGACTTCATTGGCCGCCGTGCCGCCGCCCGCGCCTTGCAGCGTGCCGGTGCGGTTCATCACCAGGATCGCGCGCGCGCCGGTGACCGGGATCGCTTCGACCGCCTTCAGGTCGCGGGTGATCTCCGTCACCAGGGCTTCGCCCGCCGGGGCCACGTCAAGCGCCTCGGCGATGTTGCGGATGCGCGCTTTCAACGAATCCACCGATGGGGCGTCCGGCACGGTGACGATGCGCACGCCGACATCGCCCAGGCGCTTGAGCGCGTCGGGCGGACCGGCCTGCTCGGATGCCAGCACAAGATCGGGCTTGAGCGCCAGCACGCCCTCCACCGGCACCGACCGGTAATAGCCGACGCGCGGCAGCTTGGTCGCGGCCTCCGGGTACAGGCTGGAGAGATCGTCTCCCACCAGCTTGCCGCCCTGCCCGAGCTGATACACGATCTCGGTCACGGTGCCGCCCAACGTCACCACCCGTTCGGGCGGCGCCGCCTGCGCGCCTGCCGCCAACAACCAGGCTGCCACTGCCAACCATTTCTTCATTGCTGTCTTTTCCTTATGCGCTCAAGCGGCCAGCGGTGCGCTGCACAGGCTGACCATCAGGTCACGCCATTCCGGGATTTCCCGCTGACCGGGTTTGCGTTCACCGAAGAACTGCACGATCAGATCGCCCGTGCCGGCGTACACCTCCAGCGAGGTGACCCAACCGTCGGCCGTCGGCTTGTTGACCACCCAGGCAGACGCGATGGCCGTGGTGTCCAAGTGCAGGTTGAACTTCGGGTCCAGCACGTTGAACCACGGGCCCGTGCGGCGCAGCGACTGCACGGGGCCAGAGTGGATCTGGATCATGCCGCGGTTGCCCACGAAGCACATGATGCGCAGGCCCGATTCGGATGCCGATTGCAGCATGCGTTCCACGGCGTCGGCGGGCACCGGTTGCGCCAGGTCTTCGCCGGCCGCCGTCAGGGCCGCCAGGCGCGACACTTTGAACTTGCGCAGCAGCGGGAAGAATTCGTGCGTGTCCTTCATGCCCAGCCACGCTTCGCGCCAGGCGGACGCGTCCTCGACCTGTTCGGCGTCGGCGGACGGCGCGTAGGCTTCGGCCACGGGCCACTGCGACTCGCCCGCGAACCGCTCGACCAGCGCGTCCCACGCGGCGGCATCCGTGCCGTCGGTGCGGTAGACCTTGTGCACCGCCACACCCGCGCCATCGAAGAACTGCAGGCTTTGGCGGCCATCCTGCTCGACCGCCCAGGCCGACTTCCATGCGGTGAAGAACACGCGCAGGTCGATGTCCGGTCCCAGCACCAGGCCTACCGGACCGTCGGCCTGGATGTCCTCATACCTGCCGTGGCGCTCGTGCACACACCAATCATTGCGCGTCAGCGCCATCACTTCACCCAGCGTGCCCAGTTCGCGGAAGATCTCCTGCGGCGTGCCATGCAGCGCCGTCGCCTTGACGCCGCCACAGCCGGCGGCCACCCACTCGGCCTCGGACACGCCCAACGCTTGGGCCAGATTGCGGGCGCGCAGCCCGGGTTGCGACGCCGCCAGCGCCTCATTGCGGGCGCGCAGTTGTTCAGCGCGGGTCGAGAAATCGGTATTCGTCATCGTAGGCCCTCCGGCCGGTGCAAAAAAACACTGCAGAAAACCGCCGCCGGTCCGGTCAGCGCCGAATGGCGGCGGACCGAACTCAATATTGATAAGTCAGTGAGACGCGCACGCTGCGTCCCGGTTCCGTGTACCAATCCACCGCACGCGGGATCGCGGTGGCGCCCGCGGTCGGCACGTTGATGGCCTCCCAGTACTTCTTGTCGAACAGGTTGAACACCCCCGCCTGCACCTGCAAGCCCTTCACCGCGGCCGGACGCCAATAGCCCATCAGGTCCACCACGCCATAGCCCGGCGCCTTGAAGTCGGGATTGGGCGCGTCGGCCGACGCATCGGGATACTCGACCTTGTTGCGCTGCATTGCCGTGGTGAGCATGGCGTCCACGCCCCACACGTCGCGGCCATACCCGACGCCCAGAATCGCCTTGAGCGGCGCGACGGAGTTCAGGTATTGCCCCGTGCCCTCGTCCTTGCCCACGGCCCACGCCAGCGAGCCCCACGTGCGCCAACCCGGCGCAAACTTCCAGTGCGCGCTGGCCTCGGCGCCGTAGATGCGGACCTTGGCGCGGTTGACGTTGCCCGTCACGCCCAGCGGATACTGCCCCGCCCAACCCGGCTGCCACTGCGGCGAGCTGGCGTTCAGCGGCACATCGCCATCGATAAAGTTCTGATAACGATTATCAAAGAACGATATTGCACCGCCGAGGTCGTCGGAACCGAGCTTGGCGCCCAGTTCCCAGCCCTTGCTGGTTTCGGGTTTCAGGTACGGATTGCCCACGCGCAGATAGGTGCCGGGGCCGCCGTAGTTGGTGTAGAGCTGCGTGGCGCTGGGCGCCTTGAAGCCGTAGGCGTATTGCGCATAGAGGCTGAGCTGCTCGGCCGCCCGCCATGTGCCCAGCAGCTTGGGCGAGAAGCGGCTGCCGCTGTTGCTGGGCGGCAGCGCGGCCGCGTTGGGGTTGCTTTCATAGCCGGCGGTGGACTGCGGCCGTTGCTCGTAGTGGTCGTAGCGCAAGGCCGGCGCCAGCGTGTATTTGCCATCGGCAAAGCTGAACTCGTCCTGCACCCACAGCGCCCATTGATTGCCCTTGGACTGCGGCACGTCGGCCTGGTTGGTGTGCAGCATGTCGCACGCCCGCGGGCCGAACGGTGCGGGCGTGCCGGGCCGGATCACCGGGCAGTTGTCGTAGCCGCTGGAATTCTGCTCGGTCTTGTTGCCATACCACTCGCCGCCGAACGACCACAACTGCGCCACCGACGCGCCCGCGATGCGCTTGGTGAACTCCGTGCTGGCGCCGAAAAGCGTCTGCTGGATCGAATTGCTGCGGCCGTAGGGGCCGTTGGGAAAGCCGTAGCGGAACGGGTCACCCGGGATGATGCGGGCGCGCGCGTCCACGCCGCGGATGCCGTCCAGCGAGTTGTCCAGGCGCACGCGCTGCCAGTACACCACCGCGTTGGCCGTGTCGATCAGACCGCCCGAATCCGGCGCCGTGTACGTGTAGTCGAACGACACGCGCTCGCGCTCGGTTTCCTTGCGCGTGCTGTTTTCGCCAATGAGATAGCTGGTGCCGGGGCCCTGCTCCCACTTGTTGTCGATGTCGGCGTTGCGCTTGAAGTATTCGCCCGTCAGGCCGAACAGATGCGCGCCGTCCACGCGCTGCTGCAGCTTCATGAGGAAGCTGCGCTGGTCGTAGTCTTCGGGGCTGGGCTTGCTGCGGCTGGCGCCGTAGCCGCCGACGTCGCCGCGGTTGTCCAGTTCGTGGCCATTGCGCACGCCGGCCTGCACCAGCCAGAACGTGTTGCTATGAATCTGGCCGGCCAGCGCGGCGTTGGCGCCCCAGCTGTTGTCGGCAGAGTCGTAATCGGTCTTGGCCAGCGCGCCGAAGGTCTTGCCGCCGCCCAGCAGGTCGGCCGGATTCAGGGTGTGCAGGTCGGCAATGCCCGAGATGGCACCCGAGCCGCCGCCCGTGGCGTCCGCGCCGCGCACGATGTCCAGGCGCGAGAGGCTGTTGAAGTCCACCGCTTCCAGGCCACCCTTCACGCCGCGCGCGCCGTCGTCCAGCCACGGCAGGCGGATGCCGTCCACCCGCGTCAGCACACGGTCCTGATCCAGGCCGCGGATGTTGATGCTGTTGGTCGTGCGATTGAAGTTCACGCCCGGCTCGGCGCGCCGGCTCAGGTCGGTCCAGTTGCGGATCTGCAGATCGTCCAGGCGGCGGCGATCAGTGCTGGTTTCCCAGGCGGGCGTGACGACGGCCGCTTCGCCGTCGATCTGCACCGGCGCAAGCTGCGTCACGCTGCCCTGCGGCAGCGCCTGCAGCACGAAGACGCCGGCGCTGCGTTCCTGCACGCCCAGCCCGCTGCCCGCCAGCAGGCGCGCGAATCCTTCATGCACGGAGTACGCCCCCTGCAATCCGGCGGTGCGGCGCTGACCCACCAGCGCCGCGTCGAACAGCACCGTCACGCCGGCGCGGTCCGCAAAACGCGGCAGCGCGTCCGCCAGCGATCCAGCCGGGATGCTGTAGCCGCGTGCCCCCGC
>DMTA01000559.1:0-199 GCA_003454835.1 Achromobacter sp.
CGCGCCGCCCTGCTTGCCGGGTTTGCGCGGCACGGCGCCTTCGGCCGTCACGAAGCTGGGACAGAAGCCCTCCACGCACGAAAAGTCCTTGTTGCACGACGACTGATTGATGCGCCGCTTCGTGCCCAGCGGCGTATCCAGCGGTTCGACCGACAGGCAGTTCGACTGCACCGAGCAATCGCCGCAGCCTTCGCAGACC
>DMTA01000559.1:258-5363 GCA_003454835.1 Achromobacter sp.
GCCGCGCTTGCGGCGGCGGCGCTTCTCGGTGGCGCAGGTCTGGTCGTAGATCAGCACCGTGGCGCCGTCGATGTCGCGCAGCGCGCGCTGCACGTCGTCCAGCGCCTTGCGGTGGTGGACCTCGATGCCGGCCGGCAAGGTCTGCGCGCCCGTGTATTTGTCCGGCTCGTCCGTCACCACCACTGTTTTAACGATGCCTTCGGCCAGCATCTGCGCCGCGATCTGCGGCACGGTCAGCACGCCGTCCACCGGCTGCCCGCCCGTCATGGCGACGGCGTCGTTGTAGAGAATCTTGTAGGTGATGCGCGCACGCGCCGCGATGGCCGCGCGGATGGCGAGCAACCCCGAATGAAAATACGTGCCGTCGCCCAGGTTGGCGAAGATGTGGCGCTCGGACGTGAAGTCCTTCTGGCCCAGCCACGCCACGCCCTCCCCGCCCATCTGGCTGAAGGTGTCGGTATTGCGGTCCATCCACATCGCCATGTAGTGGCAGCCGATGCCCGCGACCGCGCGCGATCCTTCCGGCACGCGGGTGGACGTGTTGTGCGGACAGCCGGAACAGAACCAGGGCTTGCGCTCTTCGACCAGCGTGGGGCGGCTGGCCTCGCGCTCTTTGGCGTCGATCACGGCCAGGCGCGCCGCGATGCGGGCGCGCAGTGCGTCGGACAGATCGGCTTTTTCAAGGCGCGCCGCGATGGCCCGGGCGATCAGCGCAGGCGACAGCTCGTAGCGCGCCGGCAGCAGCCATCCGCCGCGCGGCGTGGACCATTCGCCGCCGCCGTTCTCGCGTTCGTCGAACTTGCCGAACACGCGCGGCCGCACGTCGTCGCGCCAGTTGTAGAGTTCTTCCTTCAGCGCGTATTCCAGGATCTGGCGCTTTTCCTCGACGACCAGGATCTCTTTCAGACCCGTGGCGAACTCGCGCGCGTCCTGCGCGTCCAGCGGCCAGATGCAGCCCACCTTCAGCACACGAATGCCGGCCTGCGCACAGGCCGCCTCGTCCAGCCCCAGGTCGTTCAGCGCCTGGCGCACGTCCAGATAGGCCTTGCCGGCGGTCATGATGCCAAAGTGCGCATTCGGCGAATCCAGCACCACGCGATTCAGCTTGTTGGCGCGCACGTAGGCCAGCGCCGCGTACCACTTGTGATCGAGCAGCCGCGCCTCCTGCGCCAGCGGAGAATCCGGCCAGCGGATGTTCAGGCCGCCGGGCGGCACACCGTCTTCGGGCAGCACGATCTGCACGCGCGTCGGGTCCACGTCGACAGACGCGCTGGATTCCACCACATCCGTCACGCATTTCATCGCCACCCACAGACCGGTGTGACGGCTCATGGCCCAGCCGTGCAGGCCGTAGTCCAGGTATTCCTGCACGTTGGAGGGGTACAGCACTGGAATGCCGCTGGCGATCAGCACGTGTTCCGACTGGTGCGCCACCGACGACGACTTGGCGGCGTGGTCGTCGCCCGCCAGCATCAGCACCCCGCCATGGGCGGACGTGCCGGCCGAATTGGCGTGCTTGAGCACGTCCACCGACCTGTCCACACCCGGCCCCTTGCCGTACCACATGCCAAACACGCCATCGCGCTGCGCGCCGGGGAACAGATTGAGCTGCTGCGATCCCCAGACTGCGGTGGCCGCCAGGTCCTCGTTCAGGCCGGGCTGGAACACCACGTCGTTCGCCTTCAGATGGCGCTTGGCCTTCCACAGCGCCTGGTCCAGACCGCCCAGCGGCGAACCCCGATACCCGGAAACATAGCCCGCCGTATTCAGGCCGGCCTGCTGGTCGCGCTGCTTCTGCATCAGCGGCAGGCGCACCAGCGCCTGCGTGCCGCTCAGGTAGACGCGACCGGTGGGCTGTGCGTATTTGTCGTCCAGCGACAGGCCATGGGTATCGGCCACGCCGGGGGGTAGAGGGGCGTTCATGGGGTTGTCTCCTGCAATCTGCGGTGCGGGCATTTACGTGTTTTCCGCAGTGTAGGAAGGCGCGCAGCCATCGTATATTCATATATTCGACTAGCTGGTATGTGAAAAACACATGGCTAATGAAGTCACGCTTCGGCAACTCCGGTACTTCGCCGCCGCCGCCCGCACCGGGCGGTTTTCCATGGCGGCGGCCGACGAACACGTGTCCCAATCGGCGGTGACCAACGCCGTGCTGGCGCTGGAAGCGCAACTGGGCGTGCGCCTGTTCGATCGCCACGCGCACGGGGTGACGTTGACGCCCGAGGGACACAACTTCCACCAGCGCGCGCGCGACGTGCTCGATTCCCTGGATGACGCGCTGCGCGAGCCAGGGTTTCAGCGGTATGCGTTGCGCGGGTCGGTGCGCATCGCGGCGTCGTATACGGTGCTGGGGTACTTTCTGCCCGATCTGCTGGCGCGCTTTCGGCGGCGCTATCCCGATGTGGTGCTGGATCTCGTCGACCTGGACCGCCCGGAAATTGAACAGGCCGTGGCCAGCGGCGACGTGGAGCTGGGCGTGGCGCTGCTGTCCAACATCGACAAGCGCGAGCGCTTCGGCCATCACGTGCTGGTGCGGTCGCGGCGCCAGTTGTGGACGGCGGCGGGCCATCCGCTGACACAAGCCGCCGCGCCGTCGCTGGCCGACATTGCGCGCTATCCGTACATCCTGCTGGAAATGGACGAAGGCGAACGGTCCACGCTGGGCTATTGGCGCAGCCACGGCCTGCAGCCGGACATTGCATTCCGGACGCGGTCGATGGAGGCGCTGCGGGGCCTGGTCGCGCATGGTTTTGGCGTCACGATGCTGTCGGATATGGTCTACCGGCCGTGGTCGCTCGAGGGCCGCAAGATCGAAGCGGTGCCGATCACCGACGCCGTGCCGCCCATGGAAGCGGGCCTGTTGTGGCACCCGCGCGCGGCCATGGCCAAGCCGGCCGAGGCCTTCCGGCAATTCATGATCTACGCGTGCGGAGGGTGACGATGGCCAGCCGTTTGGCTGACGCCTTTCGACCTACACCAGCACCGCGCCCTTGCGCCGCGTGAACTGCGCCAGCGACCGCAGCGCCAGCGCGTGCATCGCGGCCACCGACGGCAGCAGGGTCTCTTCCTTGCGCGTCAGCACGCCGACGATGCGCTCGACCACCGGCTCGACCAGCGGCACGAAAGCCAACCCGCTGCCCGCGGCGGGCCGCGCCAGCACCGGCAACACCGTCACGCCCAGACCGCCCACCACGCTGGCCAATAACGATGCGCGGTTGGACACCACGATCGCCGGGTCGTCGATGCCGCTGCCCAGTTGGCGGTTCTTCAGCGTTTCGAAGGTGGCGTTGCCGATCAGGCGTTCGTCCGCCAGCGCGGCCCACGACACCGGTCCCCGCCGCCGCGCGAGCGGATGGCTCTTTTTGCAGACCAGCCCAAAGGCGTCGCGCGCCACCGGCGTGAACGCCACCTCCGCCGTGCGCGGCGCCTGTCCGGCCACGCCCACCTGCACGTCCCCCGCCAACACCAGCCGGTGCACCTCGGGCGACGTTTCGTCCAGCGCGCGCATGCGGACATCAGGATGGCTGCGGGCATAGCGTTCCAGCAGACGGGGCAACCATTCGTCTGCCAGCGACGGCATGACGGCCAGCGCCACGGGTCCCTGGCTCCCCATGCCGAACTGCCTCGCCGCATCCAGCACACGGTCATGCGTGGCCAGCAGCTCGCGGAACAACGGCGCCACCGACTGGCCCAGCGCCGTCAACTGGGCGCGCTTGCCGGGTTCGAAAAGCGGAGCGCCCAGCTGCTGCTCCAGATCCTGCATGGCCGCGGACACCGCCGCCTGCGACCGGAACGTGCCCTGCGCGGCGACCCGGAAACTGCCGTGGTCGGCGGCCATCAGGAACTGGCGCAGGTGCTGGATTTTCAAGGGGGTGGACATGAAGGCCGCCGGCTTAATTCGGATTTTCTGAAGTTAGCTCACGTTAATTTGGATTGTCAAAAACGCGCGGGGCGTCGAACAATGATCTCGTCATTCATCCCCCAGCTTTCGGAGCAGCGCGTATGTCACTGCAAGTGCGCAAGGTAGTCAGTTACGTCGAGAAAACCCTCATCGAAGGCGGCCGCGCAGCCGAACGCCCGCTGGTGATGATCGTGGCCGCCGCCGTGATCCGCAATCCGTGGGCCGGCCTGCCGTTCCAGGAAGATCTGCGGCCCGGCATCCTGGAAGCCGCGCCGCCGCTGGGCGAACTGTTGGTCAGCGAAATCCTGCGTCAGGCCGGATCGGCGGACAACATCGAGGCCTACGGCAAGGCCGCCGTGGTGGGCACCGCCGGCGAGGTCGAACACGCGTCCGCGCTGATCCACACGCTGCGCTTCGGCAACTTCTACCGCAACGCAGTGGGCGGCACCAGCTATCTCAGCTTCACCAACATGCGCGGCGGTCCCGGCTGCGTGATCTCGGTGCCACTGATGCACAAGCTGGACGAAGGCCTGCGCTCGCACTACCTGACGGTGCAGACCACCATCAACGACGCGCCGGCGCCGGACGAGATCGTGATCGCACTGGGCGCGGCCACCTCGGGCCGTCCTCATCACCGCATCGGCAACCGCTATTCGGACCTGAAGGAACTGGAACAGGAAGCGCAGGAGGCGCGCGCAAAATGAACACGCAACGGCGGCGCGCCGGCCGCGGCGAACCTCTGGTCCTGCTGCACGGCGTCGGCCTGGACCATACGCTGTGGGATGACCTCGTTCCTTTGCTGGAGCCGGACTTCGACGTGCTGCGCTATGACCTCCTGGGCCATGGCGCCGCGCCGGCGCTGCGCGGCCAGGCGGACATTCAGGACTTCATTGCGCAACTTGATGCGGAACTGGACGCCGCGGGCTGGCAACAGGCGACCGTGCTGGGCTATTCCATGGGCGGCCTGATCGCGGGCGCCTATGCGGCGGCCCGCCCCGAACGCGTCAGCCGGCTGGTGCTGCTGAGCACCGTGTTTCACCGCACGGAAGAAGAAGCCGCGGCGGTGCGTGCCCGGCTGGCGTCTGCCGCCACGCAGGACCCGCGGGAGGCCGCCAAGGTGTCGCTGGCGCGCTGGGTTTCCCCCGCGGTTCAGGGGGCGCGGGCCGCGCGCGGGGCGCCGAACGAACAGCGGCCGCTCGGC
>DMTA01000399.1 GCA_003454835.1 Achromobacter sp.
CTCCATCGAGGCCTTGTCGGACTCGACGGTGATCAGGCTTTGCTCGGCCTTGATGGTGTCGCCGACCGCGACCATGACTTCGATGACTTCGACTTCCTTGAAGTCGCCGATGTCCGGCACTTCGATCTCGACCGGGCCGCTGGCGGCAGCCGGCGCGGGCGCCGAAGCCTCGGCCTTGGGCGCCGCGGCGGCGGCCTGCTTGGGCTCTTCCTTGGCAGCCGGTTTGGACTCGGCCTTGGGGGCCTCTTCCTTGGCGGCGCCAGCGTCGGCCGCTTCCACTTCCAGCACGACCGCGCCTTCGGCGACCTTGTCGCCGACCTTCACGGCGATGGACTTGACCACGCCGCCTTGCGACGCCGGGATCTCCATCGAGGCCTTGTCGGATTCGACCGTGATCAGGCTCTGTTCCGCCTTGATCGTGTCGCCCACGGCAACCAGCACTTCAATGACTTCCACTTCCTTGAAGTCGCCGATGTCGGGAACCTTGATTTGCACGATGTTGCTCATGTCTCTTTACCCTCAGGCGTATTGCGGGTTGGCTTTGTTCGGATTGATGCCGTACTTCTTGATGGCTTCGGCCACCTTGGCAACCGGCACCTTGCCTTCGTCGGCCAGCGCACGCAGCGCGGCGACGACGACGAAGTGGCGATCCACCTCGAAGTGCTCGCGCAGCTTGGCGCGGAAATCCGAGCGGCCGAAACCATCGGTGCCCAGCACCTTGTATTCGCGGCCCTTGGGCACGAACGGACGGATCTGGTCCGCAAAGAGCTTCATGTAGTCGGTCGACGCGATGATCGGGCCTTCCGTCTTGGCAAGCTGTTCCGTGACGTAAGCGACCTGCGGCTTCTTCTCGTCGGGGTGCAGCATGTTGTGGCGTTCGGCGTCCAGGCCGTTGCGGCGCAGCTCGGTGAAGCTGGTGACGCTCCAGAGGTCGGAAGCGACGTCCCAGTCGGCGGCCAGCAGTTCCTGCGCGGCCATGACTTCGCGCAGGATGGTGCCCGAACCCATAAGCTGCACGCGATTCTTGCCCTTGCCGTGCGACTTGAGCTTGTACATGCCCTTGATGATGCCTTCCTCGTCGCCCTTGGTCAGACCGGGCTGCGGGTAGTTTTCGTTCATCACCGTCAGGTAGTAATAGACGTTTTCCTGGTCTTCCACCATGCGCTTCAGACCATGCTGGATGATCACGGCGAGTTCATGGCCGAACGTCGGGTCGTACGACACGCAGTTCGGGATGGTCGAGGCCAGGATGTGGCTGTGGCCGTCTTCGTGCTGCAGGCCTTCGCCGTTCAGCGTCGTGCGGCCGGCGGTGCCGCCCAGCAGGAAGCCGCGCGCCTGCATGTCGCCGGCAGCCCAGGCCAGGTCGCCGATGCGCTGGAACCCGAACATCGAGTAGTAGATGAAGAACGGGATCATGATGCGGTTGTTCGAGGAGTACGACGTGGCCGCCGCAATCCACGAGCTCATCGCGCCCGCTTCGTTGATGCCTTCCTGCAGGAGCTGGCCGTCGGCCGCTTCCTTGTAGTACATGACCTGGTCCTTGTCGACCGGGGTGTACTTCTGGCCTTCCGGCGCGTAGATGCCGATCTGGCGGAACAGGCCTTCCATGCCGAAGGTGCGCGATTCGTCAGCCAGGATCGGCACGACGCGCGGACCCAGTTCCTTGTCGCGCAGCACCTGGTTCAGGATGCGCACGAAGGCTTGGGTGGTCGAGATTTCGCGGCCTTCCGCGGTGGGTTCCAGCACGGCCTTGAAGGCGTCCAGCGCGGGGGCCTTCAGTTGCTCGTCGGCCTTGGCGCGACGGCGCGGCAGGTAGCCGCCCAGCGCGGCGCGGCGCTCGTGCAGGTACTTCATTTCGGGCGAATCTTCGGCCGGCTTGAAGTACGGCAGATCGGCCAGCTTGTCGTCCGGGATCGGGATGCCGAAGCGATCGCGGAATTCGCGGATGGAGTCCAGTTCCAGCTTCTTCTGCTGGTGGGTCGGGTTCTTGGCCTGGCCGACGTGGCCCATGCCGTAACCCTTGATGGTCTTGGCCAGGATGACGGTCGGCTGGCCGGTGTGGTCGGTGGCCGACTTGAAGGCCGCGTACACCTTGTGGGGATCATGGCCGCCACGGTTCAGGCGCCAGATGTCCTCATCGCTCATGCGCGACACGGCTTCCAGCAGCTTGGGGTGCTTGCCGAAGAAATGTTCGCGGACGAACTTGCCGTCGTTGGCCTTGTACGCCTGGTACTCGCCGTCGACGGTTTCTTCCATGATCTGGCGCAGGATGCCTTCCTTGTCGTGCGCAAGCAGCGGATCCCAGTAGCCGCCCCAGATCAGCTTGATGACGTTCCAGCCCGAACCGCGGAAGTCGCCTTCCAGTTCCTGGATGATCTTGCCGTTGCCGCGCACCGGGCCGTCCAGGCGCTGCAGGTTGCAGTTGATGACGAAGATCAGGTTGTCGAGCTTTTCGCGGGCCGCCAGGGCGATGGCGCCCAGCGACTCGGGTTCGTCCATTTCGCCGTCGCCGCAGAACACCCAGACCTTGCGGTTGCTGGTGTCGGCGATGCCGCGGGCGTGCAGGTACTTCAGGAAGCGGGCCTGGTAGATGGCCATCAGCGGGCCCAGGCCCATCGACACCGTCGGGAACTGCCAGAAGTCCGGCATCAGCTTCGGATGCGGGTACGAAGACAGGCCCTTGCCGTCCACTTCCTGACGGAAGTGGTTCAGCTGGTCTTCGGTCAGGCGGCCTTCAAGGTAGGCGCGGCCGTACATGCCGGGCGAGGTGTGGCCCTGGAAGTAGACCAGGTCGCCGCCGTGGCCTTCGTCTTCGGCGTGCCAGAAGTGGTTCTGGCCGCAGCCGATCATGGTGGCCAGCGAGGCGAACGACGCGATGTGACCGCCCAGGTCGCCGCCATCGGGCGGGTTGTGCTTGTTGGCCTTGACCACCATGGCCATGGCGTTCCAGCGCACGTACGAGCGGATGCGCGTTTCCAGTTCCAGGTTGCCCGGATGCGCCGGCTCCAGGCCGGGCGGAATCGTGTTGACGTAAGCGGTGTTGGGCGAGAACGGGATGTGAGCGCCAGAGCGACGGGCTTCGTCGATCAGGCGTTCCAGCAGGTAATGGGCGCGCTGCGGTCCTTCGCGATCAAGGACGGCTGCCAGGGCTTCGAGCCACTCCTGGGTTTCAAGGGTGTCTTCGTCGTTGGCGGCCTGTACGGCGCCAGCCTGGGCGTTAGAGGACATCGTGTGTCTCCTGTTGGGGTTCGTCGTGACCACACACCCGCTTATTGATCTACTCGCGGACATTGCATGGTAGCCGGGATCATCCGGGCTACCATGCAATGCATGGGGTCGGGGTGTTCAAAGGACCTGCCAGGGGCAGTTTCCTGTCAGGCGGCATTCTAAGAAAGAAGATTAACCGGCCGCAAGGAAAATTTCATGTTGCGGTACGGCATTTCATAATGCGGAAAGTTGAACAGAAGCTGAATCGCTGAACGCCATACTTTTTATGGCCTAGCCCGAAAGCAGGGGTTGATTCCCGGCAATTCCCTCCCAACACGCACTAAAATGCGCGGTCTACCGGCCCCGAATTCCATGTCCAGCGCGCCCAAGTCCAACATACCTACGCCTTTCCATGACCACGCCCGCACCCGGCGGCGCGGGGTGTATTGGGTCACGCCCGCCATGGTGCTGATCCTCTATATCTGTGTGATGGCGGTGTTCTTCTGGTTGCAGCGCATTCATGACGACAGCGTCATGTTTGTCACCATAGACCAGGAGCTGCGTCAGCAACGCCTGATCTGGGTCGTGCTGGCCCTGTCCTGCGTCATTGTCATCAGTCTGCTCATGCTGTGGCGCTATACCCGCTTCCGGTCCACCGCCGAGGCCGCGCTCATCGCCGAAACGGGTTTTCGGCGCGCCATGGAAAACTCCATGTCCACGGGCATGCGCGTGCTCGACATGGAAGGTCGCATCGCCTACGTGAACCCGGCTTTCTGCCGGATGATCGGCTGGAACGAAGCCGACCTGATCGGCCGCAGCCCGCCCTTCCCTTATTGGGTGCCGGGCCGCCACGAACAGCATCAGCACACGCTGGACGTGCTGATGTCGGGCAAGACGCCCAGCAGCGGCCTGGAAGTCGAGGCGCAGCGGCGCGATGGTTCGCGCTTCACGGCGCGCATGTACGTGTCGCCGCTGCTGGACCCCAACGGCAATCAGATCGGCTGGATGACGTCCATGACGGACATCACCGAGCCCAAGCGCATCCGCGAGGCCCTGACCGCCGCGCACGAACGCTTCATGACCGTGCTGGAAGGCCTGGACGACGCCATCTCGGTCACGGCCGACACGCACGACGGACTGGAGCTGCTGTTCGCCAACCGCACGTACCGCCGCGTGTTCGGCGCGCAGACCGGCGGCCACGACGAGCTGCTGGCCGGCCGGCGCGGCCGCTTCACCGACGAATCGGTCGAAGTCTTTGCGCCGTCGGTGCAGCGCTGGTTTGAAGTCCACCACCGCATGCTTGCCTGGACGGACGGCCGCCGTGTGCGCATGCAGGTGGCGCGCGACATCACCGAGCGCCGCGGCCACGAGGAAGCGTCGCGCGTGCAGCAGGAAAAGATCCAGCTCACCAGCCGCCTGACCACGATGGGCGAAATGGCCTCGTCGCTGGCGCACGAGCTGAACCAGCCGCTGACCGCCATCGCCAACTACAGCATGGGCGCGGTGGCGCTGGTCAAAGCCGGCCACACCAGCCCCAACATGCTGCTGCCCGCGCTGGAAAAGGCCGCGTCCCAGGCCGAACGCGCCGGCAAGATCATCAGCCGCATCCGCGAATTCGTGAAGCGCAGCGAGCCGCGCCGCCAGCGCGTCGCCATCGGCCGCATTGTCGACAACGCCATCGGCTTTGCCGAAATCGACGCCCGCAAGCGCCGCATCCGCATCGACAGCTTCGTGCCGTCCAACGCGCCGGACGTCCTGGCCGACCCCATCCTGATCGAACAGGTCTTGCTGAACCTGCTCAAGAACGGACTGGAGGCCATGGAAAAGAGCGAGTCCGACGAGCTTAAGGTTGCCGTAATTCTCCACGAGCAGCATATCGAGGTGGCCGTGGTCGACCGCGGCCACGGCCTTGCCGAACCCGAGCGCCTGTTCGAACCGTTCTTCAGCACCAAGTCGCAGGGCCTGGGCATGGGGCTGAACATCTGCCGTACCATTATCGAATCGCATCACGGCCGCCTGTGGGCTGACCCCAATCCCGCCGGCGGTACTATCTTCCGCTTCACCCTGCCCTGCGCTGCGACCCAGACGCAGGCCCAGAACGATCAGTCCGAGGAGTTGCACGCATGAACACGCCCCACCTGTCGAGCACGGTATTCATTGTCGACGACGACGAAGCGGTCCGCGATTCGCTGCGCTGGCTGCTGGAAGCCAATGGATACCGCGTTCGCGCCTACGCCAGCGGCGAGTCCTTCCTGGAAGACTACGACGCCAGCCAGATCGGCGTGCTGATCGCCGACGTGCGCATGCCCGGCATGAGCGGCCTGGAGCTGCAGGAACAGCTCATCATCCGCAACGCGCCGCTGCCCATCGTGTTCATCACCGGCCACGGCGACGTCCCCATGGCGGTGTCCACCATGAAGAAAGGCGCCGTCGACTTCCTGGAAAAGCCGTTCAACGAATCCGACCTGCGCGAAATCGTGGCGCGCATGCTGGAGCAGGCCACGCAGCGCGTGAGCAAGCACCAGGCCCAGAAGGACCACGAAGCCATGCTGGCGCGCCTGACCGCACGCGAGCAACAGGTGCTGGAGCGCATCGTCGCCGGCCGCTTGAACAAGCAGATCGCCGACGACCTGGGCATCAGCATCAAGACCGTCGAGGCGCACCGCGCCAACATTATGGAAAAACTTGAAGTGACCACCGTTGCAGATTTGATGAAAGTGGCCTTGGCCAAACCCGAGGCACACGCATGACCGCAAGGATTATTGACGGCGCGGCCCTTTCGCAGCGCATTCGCGAAGAAGTCGCCCAGCGTGTTTCGGCGCTGGCCGAAAAAGGCACCCGCCCCGGCCTGGCCGTCGTGCTGGTCGGCGC
>DMTA01000079.1 GCA_003454835.1 Achromobacter sp.
ACGTCGGCCTTGTTCTGGTTGTCCGCGCCGACGACCTCGACGGTCTTGCCGGCGACCTTGCCGCCGAAATCCTCCACGGCCATGCGCACGGCGGTCTCGGACCCGAGGCCGCCAAGGTCGGAATAAATGCCGGAACGGTCGTTGGACACGCCCAGCCGCACGGCGTCGGACTGGGCTTGGGCCGCGCAGGCGGCCAGGGTGGCGGCCAGTGCCGCCAACACGGGTTTGATACGCATCTTTCTGTCTCCCAGCCCTGAATCGGACCGTTTTATTGAACGTTATGGATGACGCGGTAACTCGGGAAGGCGGCGCCGGTGCTCCAGCCGGCTGAAATCTCTTTCACATTGGTGAATACAAATTCCTGTGCAAGAATTTAGGTACCTGCACATGAAAAGTCAACACGGTGGAACACCCTAGTCCGGGTGCCGAAAACGCATTGCCACGAAGGAGGGCCGACGCCGTGGAAGTGAAACTTGTCGCTCGCACGCTGGCGTTGCTGGAGCTGTTTGCGCAGACGAAACGGCCGATGCCGCTGACCGAGCTGGCGCAAGGGCTGGACGCGCCCATGTCGAGCTGTCTGGCGCTGGTGCGCACGCTGGTGGCACGCGGGTATCTGTACGAGGTCCGGCGCCGCGCCGGGTATTACCCCACCGGCAAGCTGCACGGCCTGGCGGCGCAGATTCTGTCGGGCGACCCGTGGCTGGATGTGGTGCGGCCGCGTCTGTTGGCGCTGCGTGATGCCGTCAACGAAACCGTGATGCTGGGCAAGATCCAGGATGGCGCCGTGGTGTTCCTGGACGTGGCCGAGTCGACCCAGCCCGTCCACTACGCGGCGCGAGCCGGCGAACGCCGTCCCTTGCACACCAGTTCGGTCGCCAAGGCGATTCTGGCGCGCCTGCCGGCCGCCGAGCGCGATCACGTGCTGGCGGCGGCGCAGTACACCCGCTACACCGACCGCACGCTGACGGACCGCGAAGATCTGCTGGCCGACGTGGACAGGACTGCCGAGCGGGGCTGGGCCTCGAACGTCGGGGAAAGCGTCGCGGACCTCACCGGGCTGGCCGTCGCGCTGGATCTCGGCGGGGAATGGTATGCGCTATGCGTGGCGGGTCCCACGCCGCGCGTGTGGGCGCAGCGCGAGGAGAATCTCATTCATTTGCGCGACGCAGCCGAGGCGATCCGGCGTGATCGTGAAGGATAAGGGACGGGGATGTTTCCATCGGTCTACGCCCCTCGGCGCGATGCGTTCGTGCACCGCGCGTCATCTACCGCACACGTCAAGGCCCCCGGCGCACCAACGTGGACTTCCCAAACAAGCTCTCGATCAAATCGACCGCCAGCTCCGCCGTCCGGTTGCGCACGTCTAGCGCCGGATTCAGTTCCACCACGTCCAGCGACCGCATGAGGCCGGTGTCGGCAATCATCTCCATGCAAAGCTGCGCTTCGCGGTAGGTGGGACCACCCATCACGGTGGTGCCCACGCCCGGCGCGATCTCCGGGTCCAGGAAGTCGACGTCGAAACTCACGTGCAGGTGCGTGCCGGCGTCCAGCCCGGCCAGGGCGGCCTGCATAGTGGCGCGCATGCCCATCTCGTCCAGATACCGCATGTCGAAGACTTCAAGGCCGGCGTCGTGCAGCAGGCGCTTTTCGCCAGGGTCGACGCTGCGGATGCCGATCTGGCGCACGCAGGACGGCTCGATGTCCGGAAACTCGCCCGACATGCCGGTCAGCGGCGCGGGGCCGTTGCCGCACAGGCAGGCGACGGGCATGCCGTGCAGGTTGCCGGTGGGCGTGAGCAGATGGGTGTTGAAGTCGGCGTGCGCATCCAGCCACAGCACGCGCAGCTTCTTGCCTGTGGCGCGGCAATGGCGCGCGACGGCGCTGACCGAGCCGATGCCCAGGCTGTGGTCGCCGCCCAGCAGGACGGGCAGGCGGCCTTCAGCCAGCTCTTCGTACACGGCATCGTGCACCGCCTGATTCCACGCGGTCACTTCCTCCAGGTGGCGATAGCCGTCCACAGGCGGCAGCCAGGGATTGGCGGGGCCGTACATGTTGCNGCGGTCCCGGACTTGAAAGCCCTGCGCTTCGATGACCGGCCCCAGGTTCGCGACGCGCAGCGCTTCCGGCCCCATCGATGCGCCGCGCGCGCCGGCGCCGATGTCGGTCGGTGCGCCGATCAGGGTGACTTGGGCAGGCAAGGCGGGGGTTTTCGTCGATTCGTTCGTCAATTCGCGGTCTCCGTATGCAGTGTTCAGGTTGCGGTGCGCGCGATCACGCGGCGGACAGCACCGCCGCCAGTTGGTCGCACGCCCAGTCCACCTCGTCCCGCGTGACGATCAGGGGAGGCGACAGGCGCAAGGTGTGGCCATGGGTGTCCTTGACCAGCAAGCCTCGCGCCTGGAGGCGTTCGCACCAGAGGCGGGCGCCGCCCGCGTCCGGTTCAAGCTCCACGGCCAGCATCAGGCCGCGCCCGCGGACTTCACGCACCGGGCCGGGCAGGCTGCGCAGGCGTTCCAGGAAATGCGCACCCACGGCGGCCGCGTTCTCGATCATGCCTTCCTCGGTCAGCACCTGCAGCGCCGCGCGCGCGATGGCGCACGCCAGCGGATTGCCGCCGAAGGTGCTGCCGTGCTGCCCCGGCTGGAACACGCCGAGCACGTCGGCGTTGGACAGTACGGCGGATACCGGATAGAAGCCGCCCGAGAGCGCTTTGCCGATCAGCGTAACGTCGGCTTCGATGCCTTCGTGCTCCTCGGCCAGCAGTTTTCCCGTGCGCCCCAGACCCGTCTGGATCTCGTCCAGGATCAGCGTGATGCCGCGCTCCGTGCAGCGTTGGCGCACGCGGCTGAAATACCCGGACGGGGGCAGCACGACGCCTGCTTCGCCCTGGATGGGTTCGACCAGGAACGCGACCGTGCGGTCGGTGATGGCGGCATCGAAGGCCGCAAAATCGCCAAAGGGCACGACCTTGAAGCCGGGCGCGAACGGGCCGTAATGGCCATAGGCGTCCGGGTCGGTCGAAAATCCTACGATGCCCAGCGTGCGCCCATGGAAATTGTTTGCGCAGACGATGATCTCGGCCTCGCCCTCGGGCACGCCGCGCACCTCGTAGCCCCACTTGCGCACGGCCTTGATGGCGGTTTCCACGGCCTCGGCGCCGCTGTTCATGGGCAGGATCTTGTGAGCGCCCGTCAGGCGCGCCAGGTCTTCGTAGAAGCCCGCCATCTGGTCATGGCGGAACGCGCGCGACGTGAGCGTGAGCTTTTGCGCCTGCTCGGTCATGGCCGCCAGGATGCGCGGGTGGCAATGGCCCTGGTTGACGGCGGAATACGCAGCCAGGCAGTCCAGGTACTTGCGCCCGTCCACGTCATAGACCCAGACGCCGCTGCCGCGCGCCAGCACGACGTCCAGGGGGTGGTAGTTGTGCGCGCCCAACTGGTCTTCGATGTGGTCGCGTCGGCTGGCGGCGGACTGCGCGCCGGGCTGGGGGGTCATCACGGCACTCATGCGCGTCTCCCTTGGGCGTATTGGGGCCATCTTAGCGCCGCTGGCGCGGCTTGGCATTGCCATTGCATGACAAAGGCCTTTGCGTGGCCGGCGCGCCGGGTGCTGCACAATAGCGCCTGTGCCGGACCGTCGTCCGGCGTTCCAATTCTGTGGATGGCTGACATGCTGGTGCACCAATTGCTTAAGAAACTGACGCGCGGGGCCGCGGTGGCGGCGCTGGGACTGGCGGTGATTG
Organism: Achromobacter sp.; assembly: GCA_003454835.1. Lineage (GTDB taxonomy): Bacteria > Pseudomonadota > Gammaproteobacteria > Burkholderiales > Burkholderiaceae_B > Achromobacter. The sequence continues at coordinate 3,743 of DMTA01000079.1, forward strand.
CGCCGGCGGCGGCGCAGGAACAGCCCCTGCGCATCGGCGTGATCGCCAGCGTGGCCAACGAAGCCACCGAGCTGGCCATTGCCCAGGCCAAACAGCAGGGATTGGACGTCAAGCTGGTGGAATTCAATGACTGGGTGCTGCCCAACATTGCCGTGGCCGACGGCTCGGTGGACGCCAACTTCTTCCAGCACGCGCCGTTTCTTGAACTCTTCAACCAGCGGCGCGGCGCCAACCTGCAACCCATCGCATACGGCTATTCGACCACCATCGGGCTGTTTTCCAAGAAGCTGAAGAAGGGCGACCCGGTGCCCGAGGGCGCGACCATCGCGGTGCCGAACGACCCGGTCAACACCGGCCGCGCCTTGCTGCTGCTGCAGTCGATGGGGCTTATCACGCTCAAGCCGGGCGTCGCGCACCAGGCCAGCCTGCAGGACGTGGTGGCCAATCCCAAGAAGCTCAAGTTCGTCCAGATCGAAGGCTCGCAGTCGGCGCGCACGTTCGATGACGTGACGGCGTCGGTCACCTACACGACGTTCGCCAAACAGGCGGGCCTGAACGAAAAGGACGGCCTGGCCTTCGACAATACCGATCCGGACAGCATCCGGCGCTACGCCATCCGCTGGGTGGCCACGCCGGAAAAAGCCCAGGACCCGCGCCTGTTGAAGTTCATTGCCATTTATCAGAACTCGCCTGAAGTGAAGGCCACGCTCAAGCGCCTGTACGGCGACCTCATCTCGTTTCCCTGGTAGCGCGTAATCTGGACGGCAATCGGAATAAAATCAGGGTTTGCCCCGACAAACCTTTATTTCGTAAAAGGGCGGCCGCGCTGCGTGCCGAACCTGATTCCATGTCTGACCTCGATGACCGCGACCGGAAACTCTTGACGCTGCTGGCCGACGACGCCACGCCCAGCTATGCGGAGCTGGGCAAGCAGCTCAACCTGTCGGCGCCCGCGGTGCACGAGCGGGTCAAGCGCCTTAAGCGCGACGGGCTCATCAAGGGCATCGCGGCCAAGCTCGACGGCGCAAAGATGGGCCGGCCGCTGCTGGCTTTTGTGCATGTGGACACGATCAACTGGACGATCACGCAGCAGGTGCTGGGCTTGGCCGAGCTGAACGAGGTCGAGGAGATCCACACCATCACCGGCAAGAGCGCCATGCTGCTGAAGGTGCGCGTGCGCGATACCCAGGCGCTGGAACTGCTCCTGGCGCGCATCCATCAGATCGAAGGCATCTCCAACACGACCAGCGATATTGCGCTGACCAGTTATCTGGAGCGCGGGCCGCTGCCCGAAGCGGCCTGATTGCCGGCCGCTTGATCTGCACGGCACTTGAAACGCAGGCCTTCTGTACGCAGGCAGCCCAATCGCCGGGCCGCCTGAACAGCATCTCAGCGGGCAGGCGCCGCGCGCAGACGCAGCCGCGTGATCTCCGACGGCGCCCACAACCGCTTGGGCGGCCCCCAATAGCCGGTGCCTCGGCTCGTATAGACCCACATCTGTCCCAAGCGATGCAGCCCCGCCGTGAACGGCTGCTGGAAGCGCACGAAGAATCCCCACGGAAAGAATTGCCCGCCATGCGTATGGCCGGAAAGCTGCAGCGTGTATCCGACTGGCTCGGCCGCGGCCGCGCTGCGCGGCTGGTGGGCGAGCAGGATGCGCGGAAAAGCGTCGGCGGGCGCGCCGGCCAGCGCCGCCTTGGGATTGCTGCGCTGTTGCGGGTCGAAGGCCCCGGCGCTGAAGTCCGTGACGCCGGCCACCACCACGGGCAGGCCGGACGGGTGAATCACGGCATGTTCGTTCAGCAGGACGCGCAGGCCGAGGCGGCGAAACTCCGCAATCCAGGGGGCCGCGCCCGAATAGTATTCATGATTGCCGGTGACCAGATACACGCCGAACGGCGCACGCAGATCGCCCAGCGGACGGGCCTGCGCGGAAAGCTGCTCGACGCTGCCGTCCACCACGTCGCCGGTGATGGCGATCATGTCGGGCAACTGTTCGTTGACTGCGTCGACAATGGCCTGCACGTAGCGGCGCTTGATGGTGGGGCCGACGTGGATGTCGCTGATCTGCACGATGGTGAAGCCGTCCAGGTCTTGCGGCAGACCGGCGATGGGCACGTCCACGTCCACCACACGCGCGCGGCGGCGAGCGTTGTAGAAGCCCGCCAGCGTGCCTGCCAGGGAAAGCCCGATGACCGTCCACGCGCCGGCGCGGCGCAGCGCGATCCACGGCAGGTCCGCGCCAGCCGCCAGATTGCCCAGCCACAGAAGCAGCATGAGCGCGTCGCGCAGCACGGTCAGCACGAAAAGGGACGAAAACAAACCCATGGCCAGCAGGCCGATCCAGGCGATGCGGTCGCCCCAAGGCGGGTTGACGGAGGAGCGCGCCAGCATGCCCATCGGGATCAGCACGCACGAAAGCATCAGGAAGAGGATGGCGGCGGCAGTGCCTTCACCGCCAAGCAGCAGGTCGGGAATGAGGCGGGCGCCGACGTACACGTGGGCGAGGGCGCCCAAGGTCAGGAAGCGCAGGAAGAATGAGGATTGGCGCAGGGACACGGCGGTAGGCGGGCGCGCCGCACGGGCGCACAGGTAATCAGGGAATCGTCATTCTATGCCGCGCCGGCATCTTGAATGATGAACGCGGCGGCGCGGCGCCCCTGCACGGCGCAGCGCCCTCAGACTGGCAGCTCGCCTTCCCGGCAGATCAGGCTGGCGTCCATCTCGTCAAGGCGGTTGATGCCCAGCATGGCCATGTTGCGATCCACCTCGGCGCGCAGCAGCCCGATGGCATGCGATACGCCTTGCTGGCCCCCGACCGCTGCGGCGTAGTTGAAGGGGCGGCCCACGAACACGCAGCGCGCTCCCAGGGCCAGCGCCTTGAGCACATCGCC
>DMTA01000220.1:0-253 GCA_003454835.1 Achromobacter sp.
ACCATGAAGAAACCGATGCGGTAGCTCTCGCCGTGCTTCATCGCGTGCAGCGGCAGGGAGGTATCCAGGCTCTCGTTCTCGACGTAGGTCTTCACCATGCCGTCCGAGTCGCAGGTCATGTCGGCGATGATGCCGCGGCGGTCCGGGGTCTCGTTCAGGCGCTCGATCGGCACGATCGGGAACACCTGGTCGATCGCCCACGCATCGGGAATCGATTCGAACACGCTGAAGTTGACGAAGTACTTGTCGACCA
>DMTA01000220.1:339-2839 GCA_003454835.1 Achromobacter sp.
TTGGCCAGCGGCTGCACGATGTTGCTGGCGTACGAGTTCAGCCCGTAGTTGATCGAGCAGAAGCTGCGCGAACGGGTGCCTTCGTAATCCACGCCCAGGCCGCCGCCCACGTCCACGTGGGTGATCTTCGCGCCCAGCTGTGACAGCTCGACGAAATAACGGGTGGCTTCGCGCATGCCGTTGGCGATGTCGCGCACGTTGGAGATCTGCGACCCCATGTGGAAGTGCAGCAGGTTCAGGCAGTCGGCGTATTCGGTATCGCGCAGCGACTTCCACAGGTCCAGCAGCTGGCGCGGGGACAGGCCGAACTTGGCCTTGTCGCCACCGCTGTTCTGCCACTTGCCGGCGCCCAGCGAGGCCAGGCGCATGCGCACGCCCAGGCCCGGCTTCACGTCCAGCGCCTTGGATTCCTCCAGCACCAGCTTCAGCTCGGACGGCTTCTCGATGACGATGAAGGTCTGCAGGCCCAGCTTGCGGCCGATCAGGGCCAGGCGGATGTACTCGCGGTCCTTGTAGCCGTTGCAGACGATCAGGCCACCCGGGCGCGACAGCGCCAGCACGGCCATCAGCTCGGGCTTGCTGCCGGCTTCCAGACCGAAGCCTTCACCGTGGTGGCTGGCCAGGGTGCCGGCCACGCCGCGGTGCTGGTTCACCTTGATCGGGTACACGGCGGTGTAGCCGCCCGGGTACTCCCAGTCCTGCTGGGCCTGGGCGAACGCCGCCTGCAGCTTGCCCAGGCGCTGGCCGAGGATGTCCGGGAAGCGCACCAGCAGCGGCAGCTTGGCGCCGCCGGCACGTGCGGCGTCCACCACCTTGGGCAGCGACACCACCGGGCCATCTGCCCCGGTCGGTCTCACCACCATGTGCCCGGCCTGATCCACATCGAAATAACCATCCGCCCAATGCGGGATCGAGTAGGTCTTGCGGGCTTGGTCGAGGGACCAATCGGTCATTGCAGTCGGCCTTGTTGGCAATAAAAGGGGGGGCATGATAACGCCTATATGCCCACAGGTTCGTTATCATGCGCGCCCGCGCCCGTGGCAGGTCTGAACCTGAACGGGCCGATCCGTCCGGATGTGGCATCTGTGCCACGCGGCCCCGCCCGCCAGCCCGGCTTCAACCCTCCGAACAGGACCGTAATCCAATGACTGACAGCAGCAACTGGTACATCGAACACTTCGAACGCACNNCCGTTCCAGAAGATCGAGATCTTCCAGACCACCGACTGGGGCAACCTGATGACCATCGACGGGGCCATCATGCTGACCAGCAAGGACAACTTCTTCTACCACGAGATGATCAGCCACCCGGTGCTGTTCACCCACGCCGCGCCCAAGCGCGTGGTCATCATCGGTGGCGGCGACTGCGGCACCCTGCGCGAAGTGCTCAAGCACAAGGGCGTGGAGAGCGTGACCCAGTGCGATATCGACGAGCAGGTCACCGTGATGGCGCGCAAGCACTTCCCGGAACTGTGCGATTCCAACGATGACGCGCGCGCCGAACTGCTGTTCGACGACGGCGTGGCCTACATGGCCAACTGCCCGGCCGGCAGCGTGGACGTGGTGATCGTCGATTCGACCGACCCGGTCGGCCCCGGCGAAGGCCTGTTCAACAAGGCGTTCTACGAGAGCTGCTTCAAGGCCCTGAAGGACGACGGCATCCTGGTGCAGCAGTCCGAATCGCCGCTGATGCAGCTGGAGCTGATCAACGAGATGCGCACCGAGATGGGCAAGGCCGGCTTCGGCTCGTTCAAGACCCTGCCGTTCCCGCAGCCGTGCTACCCCACCGGCTGGTGGAGCGTGACCATGGCGCGCAAGGGCGAGAGCGGCTTCGANNTTCCGCCAGGCCGACTCGGCTGCCAAGACCTTCAATACCCTGTACTACACCGCCGCGCTGCACACCGGCGTGCTGGTGACCCCGCCGTTCGTGCAGGCGGCGTTGAAGTAAAGAAAAACCCGCGCTGGCGACAGCGCGGGTTTCTGCTGTCTGTAGAGTCGAGCCATGCTCGACTGCTTCTGCGCGAAGTGCGGCCGAGCATGGGCTCGGCTCTACAGCACGGCGGGACGCATCCGGTAGCGCCGGGCCATGCCCGGCGAACGTTGGATCAGATCGCCCAGATACCCGCAATCACCGCCACCACCAGGCCCCACTTGATGATCTGGTAGGCCACCACGCTGCGCTCGCGCAGGGCCTTGGCCTTCAGGCGCACCTTGTACACGCCCCCGAAGGCCTTGTTGACGCCACCGGTCGGGTCACCCGGCAGGTTCGGCGAGGCGCCGCCGGCCAGCAGCGTGGACGCCACCGCGCGGTTGAACAGGCCCGGCAGGCCGAAGCGCAGCGGGCGGGCGATATCGCAGAACAGGATCACGCGGTCCTGGTCGGTCTCGTTGTGCGCGTGGTGGATGTAGGTTTCATCGAACATCATCCACTCGCCATCGCGCCAGCTCTTCTTCACCCCGTCCACCACGATGTAGCAGCCATCGTCGTTGGGCGTGCTCAG
>DMTA01000220.1:2893-4219 GCA_003454835.1 Achromobacter sp.
TCGGGAATCGATTCGATCAGCGCCACGGTCTTCGGGCACATCGCCTTGGCCGACGGGTGCGACGGGCCGTACCACTTCAGGTAGAAGCGCTTCCAGCCACGGCGGAAGAACGAATTGAAGCCGGCATCGTTGTAGCTGCTGGAGGCGGCGATCTTCTGCGCATCGCGCAGCGCCAGCGCCTCGTCGCGGATCACCTGCCAGTTCTGCCGCAGCGGCTCGAGCTGCGGGAGCTCCTTGCCCGGGTCCAGGAACGGCGTGGTCGGCACCTTCGAGAACAGATACATGATGACGTTGATCGGGGCCATGAAGCTGGAGTGGTCCAGCAACTGGCGCGACCAGCGCGCGCGGACCTTGCCGCGGTAATGGATGTACAGCACGCAGGCCACGAATAGCGCTGCCAGGACAATCTTGATGATCAAAACACTTTCCTCCAGCGGGCGCCGGACAGGGAAACGAACGATGCGGCCGCGCGGCCTGCACCAAGGGGGGGACGCGGCAGGGGACGGGGACGTGCCGGGTGGGGGCGGCCGCCGATGTCGCGGGATAGCGGCTTATGGTCCGCAGCGGCTGCGTCGGGGTCAAGCTGCTCGTGCATGACGGTCAGCAGGTTTCTCCGCCGAGCGCGCCATTGGATCCTAAGCAATTGAAAATTAGGTCATTTTTCTCAAGTGAGACGAAATTGTCCGAAATTCCGCGACGAACTGTTCCAGCCACGGCCCCGACATTTCTCTGACAAAATGTGGATTAGCAAACTAGGCGGTACTAAAATTCACTTAACGAAAGTTTAGCTACCTCCCCCAGTCGTACCGGTTCGCTTGACGCTGCAGCGCCACCCACCGGGTCGTCGTCCGAGACCCCGCCATGACTTCCACTGTTTCCCCCTCCCCGTCCTGCGGCGATGACGCCGTGGCCCCGCTGCTGCTCAAGCGCGGTGAACGTTTCCTCGCCCCCGATGTGTACCGCACCTGCCTGGACGGCCGTCCGGCGGTGGTGAAGGACTATTCCCGCTACCGCGGCACGCCGGTTTCGCTGATCGCGCGCCTGATGGTGCGCCGCGAGGCGCGCATCCTGCAGCGCCTCGGTGGCTGGAAGCACGCCCCGGCCCTGCTCGGCACCCTCGGTGGCCTCGCCCTGGGCATGGAATTCATTCCGGGCCAGACGCTCAGCACCGCGCAGGCGGTGGGCAATGAAGTGTTCGACCAGCTGCAGCACGCGCTCAGCCGCCTGCACGCGGCCGGCATCACCCACAACGACCTGCACGGCACCAACGTGGTGGTGAGTGGTGGCGTGCCGGTGCTGCTGGACTTCACCTCGGCCTGGCGCGCC
>DMTA01000221.1 GCA_003454835.1 Achromobacter sp.
GAAGCGCCGTGGGACGCGCCGGATGCGGACGCCCCCGCCGCCGCCATCAGCCTGCCCGCGCCGCGCATGACCGAACCCGACTACGTGCGCCAGATCGACGCCATCCGCGGCCTGATCCGGGACGGCGAGCTGTATCAGGTCAATTTCACGCAGCCGCTCGACGTCGGCTTCCAGGGCGATCCGGCCACGCTGTACCGCCGCATCGCCGCGCGCAACCCGGTCGCCCACGCGGCCTATATCCAGGACGACGATCGCACGGTGCTGTCGTTTTCGCCCGAGCTGTTCGTGCGGCGCGACGGTCCGCGGCTGACGACCCGGCCCATGAAAGGCACCGCGCCGCGCCATGCCGATCCGGCCGAGGACGAACGCCTCGGCCAGGAGCTGCTGGCCAGCGACAAGAACCGCGCCGAGAACCTGATGATCGTGGACCTGCTGCGCAACGACCTCGGGCGGCTGGCGGAGCCCGGTTCGGTCAAGGTGGACGCGCTGTTTTCTTTGGAGCGCTATCCCACCGTCTGGACCATGACGTCCACCGTGTCGGCCACGGCGCCGCAGGCCTCGCTGTCGGACGTGCTGCACGCCCTCTTTCCCTGCGGGTCGATCACCGGCGCCCCGAAAGTCGCGGCCATGCGGCGCATCCGACAAATGGAAACCGCCCCGCGCGGCCTGTATTGCGGCAGCATCGGCTGGCTCGCCCCGGATGGCGACTTCTCGTTGAACGTCGCGATCCGCACGCTGGTCCTGGACCAGCACGGCCACGGCGTCTACAGCGTGGGCGGCGGCATCGTCTACGATTCGGACCCGGCCAGCGAATGGCAGGAATGCCATTGGAAGGCCCGCATTCTGCGCGCCTGACGGCGCAAAACCCCACGGCCGGTAGTAGCATAGAGCGCGGCCTGCCCTGGGCGGCCAGGCTGGGCGGCCCCACCTAGGCGGCCCCACCCACGCGGCCCACCTGGNNCCACCGTCTCGAAGCGTCGTGCAAAGCGCTGGGCTATGCCTGGGGCGGCCGCGATGTCGAGGGCGACATCCTCGTCGCCGTCATGTCTTTGGGCTCCGCCGGCCCCCACCGCCTGCGCCTCCTGGTCGCGCGCGATGGCAGCCGCCACATCCAGACCGCCGTCCTGCCGCCCCTGCCCGCGCACCAGGAAGTCATGCTGGCGCCCGAGGCGCTGCGCTCTTCCGAACCGCTGCTGCGCTACAAGACCACGCACCGCCCCTGGTACACCAAAACGATCGAATGGCTGCCCTCGCATCCGCACATCTTCGATCTGGTCTATCTGAACGAACGCGGCGAACTCTGCGAAGGCAGCCGCAGCAACGTCTACCTGCGCATGGGCGACGCCTGGTACACCCCACCCGTGGACAGCGGCTGCCTGCCCGGCGTACAGCGCGCCCACCTGCTCGACGCCGGCAAGGCAAAAGAACGCGTGCTGACGCTGGCGGACCTGCATGCTGCCGACGAGGTCCGGCTGTCGAATGCGTTGCGCGGATGGTTCACGGTGACGTTCCGGGACGCCTGACAGCCAGTTCTCAGCGCGGCCTCAATCCGCGAACACGTCCACCACCACCTGCCGGAGCCACTGATTGGCGGCTTCGCGGTGGTTGCGGGCGTGCCAGAACACATTGATGACAGACTCCGGGATCTTCACCGGACAGGGCGAGGCCGCCAGGCCAAACGGGCCGCACGCGCAGTCGGCAAAGCGCTGCGGCACCACCGCGATCATGTCGGTGGCCTGCAGCACCGGCCCCACCGCCATGAAGTGCGGCACCGTCAGCCGCAGCCGGCGGCGGATGCCCGCGCGTGCAATCACCTCGTCCACCACGCCGTGTCCCGTGCCCTCGGACACGATCGCCACGTGTTCGGCCGCGCGAAACTGCCTGGCCGACACGCCCGAACGCGCCAGCGGATGGTCCTGCCGGAAGATGCACACATAAGGCTGACGGAACAGACGGCGCTGAAAGAACCCGCCCTTCAATCCGGGCAGAAAGCCCATCGCCAGAACCATGCGCCCGCGCTCCATCTCGTCGCGCACGTCGATCGACGTCGTGCGCACCGTGCGGATGGTCACGCCCGGCGCGACCTGATCCAGCGCCCGCATCAGGCGCGGCAGGAAGTAGGTCTCGCCCACATCATTCACCCCGATCACAAACGCCCGCTCACTGCGCGCCGGATCGAACGCCACGCGCGCGTTCAACGTGCCTTGCAGCGCGGAAAGCGCATCGGCGATCGGCTGAGCCAGGCTTTCGGCATACGGCGTCGGCACCATGCCGCGCGAGGTCCGCAGGAACAGTTCGTCCCCCAGCAGCTTGCGCAGGCGGCTCAGCGCGTTGCTGACGCCCGGCTGCGAAATCCCCAGGCTTTCCGCGGCCGCCGACACCCGGCCATGCTTGTGCAATTCATTGAAGACGACGAGCAGATTCAGATCCACGTCTTTCAGGTTCATGCGGCTGTCTCCACCAATATTGATTCTGGTGATTTATGTAATAAGCCAGATTCTATTTATTAATTTCGCGCCCTGCCCGAAGATGCGAAAAAACCGTCTGCGCCCATGCCGCGCAAGACGCTGCCCGGCCGCCACGCGGCCAGCTGAAAATGGAGACAAATCATGCGCGTCCGCACGCATCGCATCGTCACGTCCTGTAGCAGGGGCTGTCCATGAACGCCCCCGAACATCCCATCCAATTCGTCCCCCCCTGGCAAGGCGACGGCTCCCATCGCATCCCGTTCGGCGTCTATACCGATGCCGCACTGCACCAGCGGGAACTGGAGCGCTTCTTCTACCGAGGCCACTGGAGCTACGTGGGCCTCGAAGCCGAAATCCCCAACCCCGGCGACTTCAAGCGCACGGTCGTGGGCGAACGATCCGTCATCTTGCTGCGCGACAACGACGGGGAAGTGCGCGTCGTCGAAAACGTCTGCGCCCATCGCGGCGTGCAGTTCTGCCGCGAACGCGCCGGCAACCGCACCGAGTTCGTCTGTCCGTACCACCAGTGGAATTACGACCTGCAGGGCAACTTGATCGGCGTGCCCTTCCGCCGCGGCGTCAAGCAGGACGGCAAGGTCAATGGCGGCATGCCGCCCGACTTCAAGCCCGAGGAACATGGCCTGACAAAACTTGCGGTCGCCTGCCGCAACGGTGTGGTCTTCGCGTCGTTCGACCACGACGTCGAGCCGCTCGAAGACTACCTGGGCCCCGACATCGCGCATTACTTCGACCGCGTCTTCGACGGCCGCAAGCTGGTGATCCACGGCTACAGCCGCCAACGCATTCCCGGCAACTGGAAGCTAATGCAGGAGAACATCAAAGACCCCTATCACCCCGGCCTCCTGCACACCTGGTTCGTCACCTTCGGCCTGTGGCGCGCGGACAACCGGTCCGAACTGAAGATGGACCGCCATTTCCGCCACGCCGCCATGATCTCCACCCGCGGCCAGGGCGGCAAAAGCACCGTCACCAGCGGCGTGTCCAGCTTCAAGGAGCAGATGTCGCTGAACGACGACCGCTTTCTGGACATCGTGCAGGAACCCTGGTGGAACGGCCCCACCGCCGTGCTCATGACCCTGTTCCCCAGCGTCATCATCCAGCAGCAGGTGAACTCGCTGTCCACCCGCCACATCCAGCCCGTCGGCCACGACGCCTTCGACTTCGTCTGGACCCATTTCGGCTTTGCCGACGACACCCCCGAAATGACCCAGCGCCGCCTGCGCCAGGCCAACCTCTTCGGCCCCGCCGGCTTCGTGTCCGCCGACGACGGCGAAGTCATCGAATTTTCGCAATCCGGTTTCGAACAAAAGCCCTGGCACCGCAGCGTCGCCGAACTGGGCGGCAAGACCGCCGAAAACACCGACCACATGGTCACCGAAACGCTGATACGCGGCATGTACGCGTACTGGCGCCGCGTGATGGAGGCGTGACATGCTGGACTTCCCGCTCTACT
>DMTA01000063.1 GCA_003454835.1 Achromobacter sp.
CCTGCCCCGTCAGCGGCAGCGTCCTCGCCATCGAGGCTTCGCTGGACCGCGCGGCGGCCGCCGTCGAACTGATCCACGCCTATTCGCTTGTCCACGACGATCTGCCCTGCATGGACGACGACACGCTGCGTCGCGGCCGGCCCACGACGCACGTGCAGTTCGACGAAGCCACCGCCATGCTGGCGGGCGATGCATTGCAACCGCTGGCGTTCGAATTGGTCGCGTCCATGCCGATTGCCCCGGCGCTGATCGTCCAGGCCACCCAGTCGCTGGCGCGTGCCGCCGGCAGTCAGGGCATGGCGGGCGGGCAGGCGATCGACCTGTTCAGGGTCGGCCGCTCGCTGTCGCGCGATGAACTGCAAATGATGCACGGCATGAAGACCGGCGCCATGCTGGCGTGCAGCGTGGCGTTGGGCGGCATCGTGGCGGGCGCCAGCTCGGCGTCGCGCCAGGCGCTGGACGCCTACGCGCAGGCCATGGGCCTGGCGTTCCAGGTGGTCGACGATATTCTCGACGTCACCGCGGACAGCGCCAGCCTGGGCAAGACGCCGGGCAAGGACGCCGCCGAGAACAAGCCTACGTACGTTTCCCTGCTGGGCCTGGATGAGGCCCGGGCGTTCGCCGAGGAATTGCGTGTGGCGGCGCTGGGTGCGCTGGCGCCGCTGGGCGACGCTGGAGCGCGTCTGGCCCAGCTTGCCGACTTCATCGTTCTTCGAGACCGCTGATCCGAGATCAGCCCGGCCTTCTTGGTAGGCCGGGCCAACGAACCCCTTAAAAGCATGACGACAGATTTACTGGACCGTATTCAATCGCCGGCTGACCTCAAGCGCCTGGATCGTCGCGAACTGAAAAAGCTTGCAGACGAATTGCGCGGCTTCGTGCTGGAATCGGTGTCCAAAACGGGCGGACACCTGTCGTCCAACCTGGGCACCGTCGAACTCACGCTGGCGCTGCACCAGGTGTTCGACACGCCGCACGACCGCATCGTGTGGGACGTGGGCCATCAGTCCTATCCGCACAAGATCCTGACGGGACGCCGCGCCGGCATGGCCAAGCTGCGTCAGCAGGGCGGTATTTCGGGCTTTCCGAAACGCAGCGAGTCCGAATACGACGCCTTCGGCACCGCGCACTCGTCCACATCGATCTCCGCGGCCCTGGGCATGGCGGTGGCCTCGCGCAATGCGGGCGAGCAGCGCCAGCACATCGCGGTGATCGGCGATGGCGCCATGTCCGCGGGCATGGCGTTCGAAGCCATGAACAACGCGGGAGTGACGCCCGACATCAATCTGCTGGTGATCCTGAACGACAACGACATGTCGATCTCGCCGCCGGTGGGGGCGCTGAACCGCTATCTGGCGCGCCTGATGTCCGGCCGCTTCTACGCCGCGGCCAAGAACGTGGGCCGGGCGGTGCTGCAGCATGTGCCGCCGGTGCTTGAACTGGCGCGCCGCTTCGAAGAGCACGCCAAGGGTATGGTCACGCCAGCCACGCTGTTTGAAGAGTTCGGCTTCAACTACGTCGGCCCCATCGACGGCCACGACCTGGATGCGCTGGTGCCCACGCTGCAGAACCTGAAGGCCCTCGAAGGCCTGCAGTTCCTGCACGTCGTCACACGCAAGGGCCAGGGCTACAAGCTGGCCGAAGCCGATCCCGTGCTTTATCACGGTCCCGGCAAGTTCGATCCGGCCGTCGGCATCCAGCAATCGAAGGCGCCGGGCAAGCGCACTTTCACGCAGGTGTTCGGCACGTGGCTGTGCGACACGGCTCAGCAGGATTCGCGCCTGGTGGCCGTTACGCCCGCCATGCGCGAAGGCAGCGGCCTGGTCGAATTCGAACAGCGCTTTCCGCAGCGCTATTTCGACGTGGGCATCGCCGAACAGCACGCCGTCACGTTCGCCGCGGGCGTGGCCTGCGAAGGCCAGAAGCCGGTCGTCGCCATCTATTCCACGTTCATGCAACGCGGCTACGACCAATTCATTCATGACGTCGCCCTGCAGAACCTGGACGTCACGTTTGCGCTGGACCGCGCAGGCATCGTGGGTGCGGACGGCGCCACGCACGCCGGCAATTACGACATCGCCTTCCTGCGCTGCGTGCCGAACATGGTGGTGGCCACGCCTTCCGACGAGAACGAAACCCGCCTGCTCCTGACGACCTGTTATCAGCACTCCGGTCCGGCATCGGTGCGTTACCCGCGCGGCGCGGGCTGCGGCGCCGTGGAAAGCGCGGGCCTGGACACCGTTGAACTGGGCAAGGGCGTCGTCCGCCGCGAAGGCAAGAAAATCGCCATCCTGGGCTTTGGCACACTGGTGCAGGCCGCGCTGGGCGCCGCCGGCAAGCTGGACGCGACCGTGGCCGACATGCGGTTCGTCAAGCCGATCGACCGCGACCTGATCCTGGATCTGGCCAGCCGCCACGACGCGATCGTCACGCTGGAAGACGCCTGCATCATGGGCGGCGCGGGCAGCGCGGTCCTGGAAGTGCTGAGTGCCGCGGGCGTGCTGATCCCGGTGCTGCAGCTTGGTTTGCCGGACGAATTCATCGACCACGGCGAGCAATCGGCCCTTTTGGCCGGCCTGGGTCTGGATGCCGCGGGCATCGAGCAGTCAATCCGCACGCGCTACGCGGACCTGCTGAAGTGATCCAGGCGGATTGATCCGGCTGATCCTTGCGTCCGAGGGCGTGTGCCTTCGGACGCAAGGATGAAACACACTGTTCCGGCCCTGCCCGCATGGGCTCGGCAGGGTTACCCCTTCTCATTGGGCTTGGCTGGGCGATAATTAGCCCCTTCTCAAGACAACTGGGCCTGCACGTTGCTCCACGGCGGACCGGCCCGGACAGGTAAGCCGACATGAATTCTCCGATCGACCCCGCCATCGTGATGCCCGACGTCCAGAGCGCCACGGACACGCGGCATATTCCGATCCAGCGCGTGGGCATCCGCGGCGTGCGTCATCCCATGCAGGTCCAGAGCGGCGACGGCTCGGCGCAAGGCACGGTGGCCAACTGGACGCTGACCGTGGCCCTGCCGCCCGAAGAAAAGGGCACGCACATGTCCCGCTTCGTGGCCCTGCTCGAAAAGTACCGCACCACGCCCATGACGCCGGCGCTGTTCCGCGCCATGGCGGCCGACATGCTGCCGCTGCTGCATGCCGAACGCGGCGACATCACCGCCTCGTTTCCGTACTTCATCAACAAGTCTGCGCCGATCTCCGGCGTGCAAAGCCTGCTGGACTACGAGATCCAGTGGATCGCGCGCGCGCAGGCCGGCAGCGTTGAATTCGAGCTGGTGGTCCAGGTGCCGGTCACCAGCCTGTGCCCCTGCTCGAAGGCCATCTCCGAATATGGTGCGCACAACCAACGTTCGCACGTCACCGTGTCGGCCATCCTGAACGAAGACATCTCGATGGACGGCGTGATCCGCCTGATCGAGGACGAAGGCTCGTGCGAACTGTGGGGGCTGCTCAAGCGCCCTGACGAAAAGTTCGTCACCGAACGCGCCTACGACAATCCCAAGTTCGTCGAGGACCTGGTGCGCGACGTGGCGGCCCGCCTGAACGCGCATCCCGGCATCGCGCGCTATCGCGTCGAAGCCGAGAACTTCGAGTCCATCCACAACCACTCGGCCTACGCCGTCGTCGAAGGCTGACCGCCCGTGCGCCATCCGGCGGCCAGCGACTGGCCGCTTATCGCCGATCTGCAGCAGTGGGAAGCGCGGCTGGCCAGCAACCTGGCAAGCCGCGGCCGCCTTGGCGTGGCGCTTTACGAATTCTTCCGTTTTGGTGTGAAGCAGGCATGGGCGTGCCTGTTCGGCGGCCTGATGTGCGCGCTGCTGCTGGGCACGCACTGGTGGTATCCCAAGGATGCCGCGTTGGCGCGCTACGACTTCCTGACACTCGCCGCGCTAAGCATTCAGGCCGCGCTGCTGGCGCTGCGCATGGAAACCTGGAGCGAAGCGCGCGTGATCCTGATGTTTCATGTGGTCGGCACCTGCATGGAGATCTTCAAGACCGCCGCCGGTTCGTGGATCTATCCCGAAGCCAGCGTGCTGCGCATTGGCGGCGTGCCGCTGTTCACCGGTTTCATGTATGCGGCGGTGGGTAGCTACCTGGCCCGCGTGTGGCGGCTCTTCGACTTCCGCTTCCGCGCGCATCCGCCGCTGGCGGCCACGGCGGCGCTGTCGGTGCTGATCTACCTGAACTTCTTCACGCACCACTACGTGATGGACTTCCGGTGGGCGCTGTTTGCGATGACCGCCGTCCTGTTCGCGCGCACGTGGGTGTATTTCCGGATCTGGCAGGTCTACCGGCGCATGCCGCTGCTGCTGGGCTTCGTGCTGGTGGCGCTTTTCATCTGGTTTGCCGAAAACATCGGCACCTTCGCCAATGCGTGGCGTTATCCCAGCCAGGCGCAGGTCTGGCAGGTCGTGTCCATTGCCAAGCTGGGTTCGTGGTTTCTGCTCATGATCATCAGCTACGTCATGGTCAGCGTCGTCAACCGGCCACGGCCGATCAGTGGGGCCGATCTGCCTCCCGCAGCCGGGCAGCCCCGTGCACGCGACGCGTCCCTGATTTCCTGAGTCTGTCCGGCTTGCAAGTGTCCGCTCAATCGGTGATAATCGAGGGCTTTCTTGCTCGACCACCCATGGTTTTTGGGTAGCGGGCTGCCCCTTGCGGCGAAACGTCAATGATGTTGATCCACCCATGATGGAAAGCGCGGGTGCAAGGCGTTTGGCCAGCAAGACATCCTCAAGGAGTTTTACTCATGCGTCACTACGAAGTAGTGTTTATCGTTCACCCCGACCAAAGCGAGCAAGTGCCCGCCATGGTCGAGCGTTACCAAGCGCTGGTCACGGGCCAAGGCGGCTCGATCCATCGCCTGGAAGACTGGGGCCGCCGTCAACTGGCCTACCCGATCCAGAAGCTCGTCAAGGCTCACTACGTCTGCCTGAACATCGAGTGCGGCCAAGCCACGCTGGATGAGCTGGAACACTCGTTCCGCTACAACGACGCCGTGCTGCGCCACCTGGTCATCAAGACCAAGAAGGCCCAGACCACCCCGTCGATCATGATGAAGTCGGTCGAGCGCGAAGAAGCCCGCAAGGCTTCGGCGGAAGCTGCTCCGGCTCAGGCCGAGTAAGCAGGCTCACGCAGAGCTCATCGCATCAAGTCCCCTCGGTACCAGGCAGGATGAACAAGCTGGAACTCAGCGCCCGCGTTCTCGAATGCGAGCCTTTGCGCCACACACCCGCCGGTTTGCCAGCGCTGGAAATGCTGCTGGCGCACGAGTCGGAAGTCATCGAAGCCGGCCACCCGCGCCGTGTCGAACTGACGATTTCCGCCGTGGCACTGGGAGATCTGGCGCTGCTCTTGAGAAACACCGCGTTAGGGTCTGAATTGCTGGTGCAGGGGTTTTTGGCTCCCGCCCGCAAGGACTCGGTGAAGATCAAGCTGCATCTGCAGCAGGTGCGCAAGATCAGCGGAAGCGCTGGACGCGATCCGCAGGTGGCCTGAAGGCAATGAGACCCAGGGTGCGAGAGCGCCTTCTGAATACGGATAGGTTATGGGGAAGTGGGCATTGACCCAGTCCCCTCAAACATAAAGGCACATATCATGGCTTTCTTCGGAAAACGCAAAGAAAAACGCAAATTCACGCAGCAGAACCCGCTCTTCAAGCGTCGTAAGTTCTGCCGCTTTACCGCAGCCGGCGTCGAAGAGATCGACTACAAGGATCTGGACACCCTGCGCGACTTCGTGCAAGAAAACGGCAAGATCATCCCGGCTCGCCTGACCGGCACCAAGGCAATCTACCAGCGTCAGCTGGACACCGCCATCAAGCGCGCGCGCTTCCTGGCTCTGTTGCCTTACACCGACAACCACAACTAATCCGGGGCACTGAAATGCAAGTTATTCTGCTCGAAAAAGTCGTCAACCTGGGCAACCTGGGTGAAGTCGTGCGCGTGCGTGATGGCTACGCCCGCAACTTCCTGATTCCCCAGAAGAAGGCCCGTCGCGCAACCGACGCCGCCCTGAAGGAATTCGAAGCCCGTCGCGCCGAGCTGGAAAAGGTCCAGGCTGAAAAGCTGGCCGCTTCCCAAGCCCTGGGCGAGCGCCTGAACGGCTACCAGCTCAAGATCGTTCAGAAGGCCGGCGTTGACGGTCGTCTGTTCGGTTCGGTCACCAACGCCGACATCGCCGAAGGTCTGAAGAAGGCTTCGTTCGAAGCCGTCGAAAAGTCCCAAGTGCGTCTGCCCAATGGCCAACTGAAGGCTATCGGCGAGTACCCGGTCCAGGTCGCCCTGCACGCCGACGTCGTGGTCGACATCACGGTTCTGGTCGAAGGCGAACTGTCCTGATCCGGCAGTCGAGGTAAAAAGAAGCCGGCCCGCGTGCCGGCTTTTTTTCTTTTCGCGGCCTGCCACCCCCTTTATGTTGATGGGTGCGCGCTCCGCACCGTCGTTTCACGCTGTCATGCCAGAGGATCTCTTGAGTCATCCGCCCGTCCATCACAACGCGCCGCCCGGCCTGCGAGCCTGGCTCGACAGCGTGGATGCGTCGCTTGAACCTTCCGTGCGGGAAGTGAAGATCGATGGCGTGCGCTGCATCATCAAGCGCCGCCGGCCCGGGTTTCTGCAGGGCGTGAACTACGTGCTTCGATACGTGCGCGCGTTGTTCCTCGCCGTGGGTTGCAAGGTGTTCCTGGGCGAGTTTCCGCGTCCCAGCGTGCTGCTGCGCAACGGCCTGGCCCACGAAGCGCAGCGCCTTTCGCAATTGCTGGAAGCCGGCTGCCGCGTTCCCGAAGTGTGGTGGCAAGAGCCGAATCTTCTCGTGCTGGAATTTGTCGGGCATGACCTGGCGTATTTGATCCGCAAGGAAGATTCCACCTCAAGATTGTGGCTCGCGCGCGCGGCGGCCGTCGACATGGCTGCCTTCCATGCCCGCGGCTTGTGGCATGGCGGGGCGCAGATCCGCAACCTGACGCTCCGCGACGGTGAAATCTGGCGCATCGATTTTGAAGAAAACATCGGCGCGACACTGTCGCGTCCGCTCGCGCAGGCGTACGACCTGTTCCAGATGCTGGCCTCGCTGGTGTCGTTGCGCGCGGTGGGCGACAGCGACGCGAGGACCCTCGGCAAACTGGCGCTCGACGTGTACCTTGAGAGCAACCCCGACCCCGAGGTCAAGGCTCGCCTGAAGCGTCTGGCGCGCGTCCTGTGCACCGTCGCCATGCCGCTGCGCCCCGTGCTGAGACGATTCCCCTCGCGCGACATCCAAGGGTTTTTCCGCGTCGCGGATATCCTGCAGCCGTTACTATTGAAGCCATGAACACACCCGCCGATTCCCAGCTCGAGTACCTGCGCGTCCCCCCCCATTCCATCGAGGCCGAGCAGTCGGTTCTGGGCGGACTGATGCTGGACAACGCCGCCTGGGACCGCATCGCGGACGTGCTCCTCGAAGAAGACTTCTACCGGCACGATCACCGTCTGATCTGGCACCACATTGCGCGCCTGATCGGTCTGGCGCGCCCGGCTGACGTCATCACCGTGCACGAGTCCCTCGTCAGCGCGGGCAAGGCTGAAGAGTCCGGCGGGCTGGCTTACCTGAACGCGCTGGCGCACAACACGCCGTCGGCCGCCAACATCCGCCGTTACGGCGAGATCGTGCGCGAGCGCGCAATGTTGCGCAAGCTGGTGTCGATCGCGGACGAGATCTCGTCGGCTGCCATGAACCCGCAGGGCAAGGAAGCGCGCCAACTGCTGGACGAAGCCGAATCCAAGGTGTTCAAGATCGCCCAGGAAGGCGCGCGCGGCGCGGCCGGCTTCCAGGAGATCCAACCGCTTCTGACGCAGGTGGTCGAGCGCATCGACGAGCTCTACCACCGCGAGAGCACGTCCGATGTGACGGGCGTTCCCACGGGCTTCACCGACCTCGACAAGATGACGTCCGGCATGCAGGGCGGCGACCTGATCATCGTGGCGGGCCGTCCCTCGATGGGTAAGACGTCGTTCTCCATGAACATCGGCGAGCACGTTGCCATCGAAGAGGGCCTGCCTGTGGCGGTGTTCTCGATGGAAATGGGGGCGGTGCAGCTGGCCATGCGTATGCTGGGTTCCGTGGGGCTGCTGGACCAGCACCGCATGCGTACCGGCAAGCTGATCGCCGAAGACTGGCCGCGCGTCACGCATGCCGTGCAGCTCATGCAGGACGCGCAGGTCTACATCGATGAATCGCCGGCGCTCAGTCCCATGGAAGTGCGGGCCCGCGCGCGCCGCCTGGCACGCCAGTGCGGCCAGCTTGGCCTCATCATCATCGACTACCTGCAGCTCATGTCGGGCAACGGTTCGGGCGAAAACCGCGCCACGGAAGTCTCGGAAATCAGCCGCTCGCTCAAGGGTCTGGCCAAGGAATTGAACTGCCCGCTGATCGCGCTGTCGCAGCTGAACCGAAGCCTGGAACAGCGCCCCAACAAGCGCCCCGTGATGAGCGATCTGCGCGAATCCGGCGCAATCGAACAGGATGCGGACGTGATCCTGTTCATCTACCGCGACGAGGTCTACAACCCCGATTCGCCGGACAAGGGGACGGCCGAGATCATTATCGGCAAGCAGCGTAACGGCCCGATCGGCACGGTGCGTCTGACGTTCCAGGGCTCCAGCACGCGCTTCCTGAACTTCTCCGGCGCGCAACCGCGGGACATGTACTGATCCGGCAACCGCCACACACAATAAAAAACCGCGCTGCAGCGCGGTTTTTTTTCGTCCTTGGGGGCGCGATCAGTGCGTGGCGTCGGGCCGCTTGCCGTAACGCGCCGCCAGCACGCCGCAGACCATGAGTTGGATCTGGTGAAACAGCATCAGCGGCAGCACCACCGCGCCCACGGCGTGGCCGGCGAACAGCACCTGGGCCATCGGAATGCCGCTGGCCAGGCTTTTCTTCGAGCCGCAAAAGAGCAGCGTGATGCGGTCTTCGATGTTGAATCCGAACATCCGGCCGGCCAGGGCAGACAGGCCCAGCGCCAGCGCCAGGATCACGCAGCAGCTCACGACCAGGCCAACCAGCGCGGGGATCGGGGTGCTGCTCCACAGACCTTCATTGATGGCCTCGGAAAACGCCGTGTACACCACCAGCAGAATCGAGCCCTGGTCCACGAACTTCAGCATGGCCTTGCGCTTGTGCACCCAGGCGCCGATCCAGCGCCGCGCGAACTGGCCCAGCACGAAGGGCAGCAGCAGTTGCAGCATGATCTTGCCGACCGCATCGAACGAGATCGGCGCGCTGCCGGCGTTGGCCACGACCGTGCCGACCAGCAGGGGCGTGAGAAAGATGCCGAGCAGGCTGGAAGCCGAGGCGCTGCACACCGCGGCGGGGACGTTGCCGCGCGCCATCGATGTGAAGGCGATGGCCGACTGCACGGTGGCCGGCAGGCAGCACAGGAACAGGATGCCCAGATAAAGCTCGGGTGTGACCAGGGGCTCCAGCACCGGCTGCAGCGCCAGTCCCAGCAGCGGGAACATCAGGAACGTGGCCGAGAAGATGGTCAGGTGCAGCTTCCAGTGCGTGAGGCCGGCGATGATAGCCTCGCGGGAAAGGCGCGCCCCATGCAGGAAAAACAACAGGCCGACGGCCACGTTGGTGATCCAGCCGAACACGACCACGCCTTGCCCATGTGCGGGCAGGAAGCTGGCGATGATGACGGTGCAGATCAGGTAGAGGGTGAAGCGGTCGGGCAGAAGTCGAACGAGGCGGGACATGGGATGGGAGGAAGAACGGAAAAGCGGCGGCGCGGGGCGCCGGAAACGGGGCGTATTGTAGACCCGCACCGGCGCAGGCTCTTCGTCCGCAGGCCGCAAGCGTCCGCGCGCTGAGGCAGTCCGCGGGTCTTTCAGGCGTTCTCAGGCGTTCTCAGGCTTTCTCAGGCGCCCTCAGGCGCTCAGGGCGTCATCGCCAGCGCCAGATCAAACGCGGTCACCAGCGATGCGTGATCGGCCACGCCCTGTCCGGCGATGTCGAATGCGGTGCCGTGGTCCACGCTGGTGCGCACGAACGGCAGACCGACGGTGACGTTCACGCCGTGGTCCACGCCCAGATACTTCACCGGGATGAGTCCCTGGTCATGGTATTGCGCCACCACGATGTCGAATTCGCCTCGGCGGGCCCGCATGAATATGGTGTCGCCCGGCCAGGGGCCGCTGGCATCGATGTCTTCGGCGCGGGCGGCAGCGATGGCCGGTTCGATGATGTCCATGTCTTCGCGGCCGAACTTGCCGCCTTCTCCCGCATGCGGGTTCAATCCGGCGACGGCGACGCGCGGCTGCGCAATGCCCATCTGGCGGCAGGCGCGGTCCGCAAGCCGCATTGCGGCCAATTCCGCTTGCGGCGTGATGCGCGCCATGACGTCGGCCAGCGCGACGTGGATGGTCACCAGCAGCACGCGCAGTTCGTCGTTGACCAGCATCATCGCGAAGTCCTGTGTTCCGGAGCGGTCCGCCAGGATTTCGGTATGGCCCGGATACTCAATGCCGGCCTCGTGCATGGACTTCTTGTTCAACGGGGCGGTCACGATGGCGCGGATGTGGCCGGCAAGTGCATCGTCGATGGCGGCGCACACATAATCGTAGGCGCCTCGGCCCGCCAGGGCGCTGACCTGTCCCAGCGGCAGATCGGCGGGCAGGGCAGGGCTGCAGGCCACGACCTGGATCCCGGGCGCATCTGGCCGGGCCTGGCTGATGTCCGCGATCTCGGTGATGTCCAGGCGGGCTCCCAATTGCATTGCCGCGCGGCGCAGCGCGCCAGCATCGCCATACACCACACAGGGCGCGCTGAGTCCCTGCGCACAGGCCTTGACGACGATTTCGGGACCGATGCCGGCGGCATCGCCCATGGTGATGCCCACGGGCAGGAGAGTGTTCACGATATTGGCCGTCGGCGCTTACTGGGCGGCGTTCTTGGGAGGATCGATGGGCGCGCATTCGAACGTGACGGTAGCGCGCTTGGAACCCAGGCCGGTGGCGTGGTTGGACGTCACGCTGGGCTTGACAAGCTTGCGGCCAAGCGACTGGCAGTGCTGGTCGGCGCGCTGCAATGCCTGGTTCTTGATCTCGACCCAGCTCAGCAACTGCGTGCCGGAACTATAGGTGACGCTGTATTGGTCCTTATTGACGGACGTGACCTCGCTCATGCTGGAACACGCGGTCAACAGGACGAGGAGGGCGGCGGCAGGGGCAAGGCGAGCAAGCATGAAAAATCCAGGATTCGCGACAGGCCTCATTACACCACCATGTTGCGCCCGCCGGAAAGACAGGCCGGGGAGCAGGCGTGGCTCAGGGCGCGGCGACGGCGCTGCGCCGGTCAACCTTGCGGCTGAGCACTATTGACGTCTGCGTTTGCTTGACGCCGTCGATGAGGCCGATGCGGTCGAGCAGCGCGTCGAGCTGTTCGTGGGTCTCGCAGCGCAGGAAGATCAGGTAGTCGTAGGGACCGCTGACTGAAGACACTTCCTCGACCTCCGGCATTCTCTCCAGTTCGCGGATCACGGCGGCCGGCGTTTTTGGCAGCACGCTGATGAAGCAATACGCGCGCACCGCCGCTTCTTCCAGCAACCTGCCCAGGCGCACGCCGTAGCCGGACACGATACTCTCGCGCTCCAGCCGCGCGATGCGCGCCACCACCGTCGTGCGCGCGAGCCCCAGCTTGCGCGCCAGGATGGCGGCGGGTTCGCGCGCATTGGCCTGCAAGAGGCTCAGCAGCTGCCGGTCGATGGCATCGAGTCGTTCGTTCATGCGGTAGGCGTTGGCGTTGTGCGGGGTGGCGAAGTGGCGACGGTACAGGCGCCAGCCTGCCCCCGTCAATGCGTGGCCGCTAGCCGTCGGACTCGGGCGGAATGCCCCCGTGATAGATGCGGCCGTCGAATTCGAAGCGGGTGATGGTCTTGTGCGCGGCATCGAAGATGCGGTCCCGGCTCGCGGCGTCCAGGCCGTCGTGGTCCGCAAAGCTGAAGCGGCACAGGTCGATGTCGCTGTCATAGAAGGCGCTGTGCACGAAGCGGCTGACGTCCGATTCGTGTGCAAAATGGGCAAACTCACGCAGTTGCTCCATTTCGTGGAATGAGCCGTTGCGGCTGACCAGCAGCATGCCGAACTTGCGCTCTTCGTCCGCCATGGGTTCGGGCGGGCGGGGCTCGCCACCGCCTTGCGGGTCCTGGCAGTCGAAGTGCGCACCGGCTTCGCGCATGGCGGCCAGCACGCGCTGCCATTCCGGTTCTTCCAGCGTCAGGCGGGCCATCATGTAGAACAGCCGCTGCCGGCCGAGCGTGCGAGGTTCCGGCCCTCCTGCATAACTGGGCCACGGGGTCGAGGCGTCCAGCCCCGCCAGCTCGGCCATCCTGCTGTCGGGGTAGCCCAGTCTGTCCTGCAGCCGTTGCAGCGACTGGGCGCTTGGCGGGACGTAGTTCTGGATCGTTTTCATGTGCGCGCTCCGGTTGTGCCGGGCTCCCGGGAGGTCGCGCCGGCGGCGT